>SYAB01000436.1 GCA_005787665.1 Actinomycetota bacterium | reverse complement strand
CGTGGTCGGCGGTGTCATCCCGCCGGGCGACTTCGATGAGCTCTACGGCGCCGGCGCCACCGCCATCTACCCGCCCGGGACGGTCATCGCCGAGGCCGCGGTCAGCCTGCTGCACAAGCTCGCCGACCGGCTCGGCTACGACCTGCCGCCCCCGGCTCGGCCACGACCTGAGTGATGGTCGGCGATCCGGCGGTGTCTGGCGATGTGGTGCCCGAATTGGCCGAGGCGATCCGTGGCGGCGACCGCAGCGCGCTGGCGCGGGGGATCACCATCGTCGAGTCGACCCGCTCCGACCATCGTGAACAGGCACAGCGGCTGCTGATGGCGCTGATGCCGACCGCCGGTTCGGCGATGCACGTGGGCATCACCGGGGTGCCGGGAGTGGGCAAATCGACGACCATCGAGGCGCTCGGTATGCATCTGATCGGGGCGGGCCACCGCGTCGCCGTATTGGCGGTGGATCCCTCGTCCACCCGGACGGGTGGCTCGATCCTCGGCGACAAGACCAGGATGGCCCAGCTGGCCGTGCACCCGGACGCCTACATCCGGCCCTCGCCCACCTCGGGAACTCTGGGCGGGGTCGCCAAGGCGACCCGGGAGACCATCGTGCTGCTGGAGGCGGCGGGTTTCGATGTGGTCCTGGTGGAGACCGTCGGGGTCGGTCAGTCGGAGGTGGTGGTCGCCAACATGGTCGACACGTTCGTGTTCCTGACCCTGGCCCGCACCGGCGATCAGCTCCAGGGCATCAAAAAGGGGGTTCTCGAACTCGCCGACATCGTGGTGGTCAACAAGGCAGACGGGGCCCATGCCGCCGAGGCGAAGGCCGCCGCGCAGGAACTGGCCGCCGCGATCCGGCTCATCTATCCCCGGGAGACACTCTGGCGTCCGCCGGTGCTGACCATGAGCGCCCTTGACGGCACCGGACTGAGCGAACTGTGGGACGCCGTGCTCGACCACCGCCGCGTTCTCACCGCCGCCGGTGAGTTCGACGCCCGGCGCCGTGCCCAGCAGGTGGACTGGACCTGGGCGATGGTGCGTGACGCCGTACTCGACCGGGTGCTCAACCACCCGGACGTGCGCGATCTGCGAGCCGAGGTGGAACGGCAGGTACGGGCCGGCGAGCTGACCCCGGCACTCGGGGCGCAACGCATCCTGGAGGCGGCGGGGGAACCTAACAGATCGGCAACGATTCCCCGGGACGGCGTGTCGAGCTTGTAAATTCGCATCGATGACCATTGCCAGGGACGGCGACGGCGGTGCCGATCTGCCCCACGGGGTTCAGGGCGCGGCAGACCCGGCCTTCGCCTGCGCCGTGCGCGGGTTCGCGGGACTTTTTCCACACCCCCGGTTCGGGGGCGGGGCGCTGTCGGTCTACCTGGACGGACAGCCCGTCGTCGACGTCTGGACCGGGTGGTCTGACCGGCGCGGCCGGCGGCACTGGTCGGCCGACACCGCCCCCATGGTGTTCTCCGCCACCAAGGGGGTGGCCTCCACCGTCATCCATCGACTGGTCGATCGGGGACTCATCGACTACGACGCTCCCGTCGCCGAGTACTGGCCTTCGTTCGCGGCCAACGGCAAGAGCGCGATCACCGTGCGCGAGGTGATGCGCCACCGGGCCGGGCTGTCTCACTTGCGTGGCGTCCGCAGGCGTGAGCTTCTCGATCACCGGCATATGGAGGAACGGATCGCGGCCGCTCCGGTGGGCCGGCACTACGGTACGTCCGCCTATCACGCGCTGACCTACGGTTGGCTGCTCTCCGGGCTGGCCCGGGCGGTCACCGGGAAGGGGATGCGCGAGTTGATGCGCCTCGAGGTCGCCGCACCGCTGAACACCGACGGTATCCACCTCGGCCGTCCACCGGCGGGGGCCCCGACCCGGGTTGCGCGGATCATCGGTCCTCAGCTGAACATCCCCAACCCGGTGTTCAACGCCGTCGCCCCGGCCGTCGCGGCACTGGAGCTCTCCGCGGCCTTCGGTTCGATGTACTTCCCCGGTATGAAGGCGGTGGTCCAGCGTGACATCCCGCTTCTGGACACCGAACTGCCCTCCGCCAACGGCGTGATCACGGCGCGGGCGCTGGCGAGGATGTACGGGGCGATCGCCAACGGCGGCACGATCGAAGGCCGGCGCTACCTGTCGGCGGAACTGGTCGACGGGCTCAGCGGTCACCGCAGCCTCCGGCCGGACCGCAACCTCATCGTGCCGCTCGCCTTCCACCTGGGCTACCACGGGCTCCCCGTTCCCGGTGTGCTGCCCGGTTTCGGCCATGTCGGACTCGGGGGATCCTTCGGCTGGGCGATCCCTGACTCTGGTCTGGCGTTCGCCATGGTGCACAACCGGCTGCTCACGCCGTTGGTGGTGTCCGACCAGGCCGGCTTCGTGGGGATGGCGGCGCTGGTGCGGCTCGGCGCCGCCGAGGCCCGCAGGCGGGGAGTCACCCCGGTCGCTGATTTCGGATCGGCGTTCAATCCGGCGATTGTCGGCTCCGTCGCCGGCTAGCCCGCGGCGGAATCGGAGCCCGGGACATCGCGCCACGCCGGGGCCGGGCCGGAAGTCTGTTCGCTCTCGGCTTACCGAACCGAATGCCCCCGCCGCCACCTCAGGACCGCCTGCCAAGGGTGATCTGGCTAACACCAGCTAAGGAGGTCGAGTCCGCGAATTCCTCCCTATTAACCGTGGTGAGATGGGATTCATAGGGCCGTCTGGCTGGTTTCTCAGTCAATTATTACGAATTAGTGGGGAATAGCGGCAATTTTACTTCGATGCATTTTGCCAATTCGATAATAACGATGCCAGACAGCGCAATTTGGTACAGTGAATCCACTCATCACGGCGGGCGGTCCGCCATCCTTATGGGCATCCTCTAAGCTGTCTCAGCCTGTTCTCAGGTTAGTTGCCGATTAGCTGAGAGGATTCCGGAATTGCCTGGTAATACGGTTCCCAAGCTTCTCATGCTGATAGCCGAATCTCTCAGTATCAAGATCGGCCAGGGGGTGGGCGGAAGGTCAATGGGGCGGGCGGAACGGCTGTTTTCGGTGACCGCGACGTGAATTTGCTCGGCCCTAGTCTGGAGTGTCTTGCGGGTATATGCGAACAGTTTGCTGACGATGGTAAGAGGGTGCATTCCGTCGAATTTGTCCGAAGAATCCCGCCGCAACCATGTCGGTGGTCCGCGACGAGAGTGGGTCTCGAGGCCCGACGCACCCTGGCGACGCCGGGACGATGTCGCCCGTCGAACCTCTGAACAGCCAGTTCAATGCTATGGGGCGCCCAGGTCGAGCGGATTTCGCGGCCCGTTTCCTTCGAATGGACGGATCACGATGGAGTTCTTCAGCTAACTCGCAATGCGCTTCTCAGGTGATGCCCGGACAGCCCCGAAATTCCCGCGTTTGGCTTAATCGGAACCGGTAAACAAACCTCGCTTTTTCGTGGTGAACCGGCTAAACTAGCGCGAGCACTGGCAACTTCGGGTTGATGTTGACGCAATGAGGCGGCTTCCATCTCCGGCTCGCGGCATGCCCGGCAGCGAGAAACGACGTGCCCCGCATTGACGAAGAACGAGGTGTGAACGACGTGGGCGTTGCATCCCTGAGCCCGATCGCCGTGGTGGGCATGGCATGCCGGCTTCCCGGCGGCCTGAATTCGCCCGACCGGATGTGGGATGCGTTGCTGCGCGGCGAGGACCTCGTCACCGAGGTTCCGCTGGACCGTTGGGATCCCCAGGAGATCTACGACCCCGAACCCGGTGTCCCGGGTCGTTCGGTGTCCAAGTGGGGTGCCTTCCTCGACGACGTCGCCGGTTTCGACGCCGAGTTCTTCGGGATCAGCGAGCGCGAGGGTGAGGCGATCGACCCGCAACACCGGCTGCTGCTGGAAACCTCCTGGGAGGCGGTCGAGCACGCCGGGATCGATCCCGCGACCCTGTCCGGCTCCGCAACCGGGGTCTTCGTCGGGATGACCCATGGCGACTACCAGTTGGTGGCGGCCGAGGCGGGCGTCATCGAGGGTCCCTACGGTTTCACCGGAAACAACTACAGCCTCGCCTCCGGGCGGATCTCCTACCGGCTCGGCCTGCTCGGTCCGTCCTACACGGTCGACTCGGCATGCTCCTCGAGCCTGCTGGCCGTACACCTCGCGTGCCGCAGCCTGCACGACGGCGAGAGCGATCTTGCGCTTGCCGGCGGGGTCTCGATCAGCCTGGAGCCGAGGAAGATGGCCTCCGGTTCGGCGCAGGGGATGCTGTCGCCGACCGGGCACTGCCACGCCTTCGATGCCGCCGCGGACGGGTTCGTCCTCGGCGAGGCGGCCGTCATGTTCCTCTTCAAGCGTCTGTCCGACGCGGTCCGCGACGGCGACCGGATTCTCGCGGTGGTCCGTGGAACGGCCTCCAACCAGGACGGCCACACCGTCAACATCGCGACTCCCTCGTCCGATGCCCAGGTTGCGGTGTACCGGGCCGCGCTGGCGTCGGCGGGCCTCGAGGGGGCCACGGTCGGATACGTCGAAGCCCACGGCACCGGCACACCGGTCGGCGACCCGATCGAGTTCAACGGCTTGGCGCAGGTCTACGGGACCGCCGGGGAATGCGTGCTGGGCTCGGTCAAGACCAACCTCGGACACGCCCAGTCGGCCGCCGGCGCGGTCGGCATGATGAAGGCGATCCTGGCGCTCGAGCACGGCGTGGTGCCGCAGAACCTGCACTTCACCCGGTTTCCGGACGAGATCGCCGCGGTCGAGACCGGTCTGGTCGTCCCCGTCGAAACCACCCCGTGGCCCGGCCACCCCGACGGCCCGCGCCGGGCAGCGGTGTCGTCGTACGGGTTGTCGGGAACCAACGTGCACGCCGTCCTGGAACAGGCGCCGGCCGGGCAGCCCTCCGGTGTGGCTTCGGAGACGTCGGAGGACCTGCTGCTCTTCGCGTTGTCGGCCACCTCGGCCGATGCCCTGCGGGAGACCGCCGGCCGTATGGCCGACTGGGTGGCGGAGGGCAGCGAAGACCTGGATCTCGCCGATCTCGCCTACACGCTGATGCGGCGCCGTTCGCATCGGCCGGTCCGGACCGCGGTCCTGGCTTCATCGGCTTCCGAGCTGGTCGAGGAACTGCGCGCGGTGGCCGACGGCGACGCCCCCTACCTTCCGGCGGTCGGCAACGATGTCAACGGTCCGGTGTGGGTGTTTTCCGGGCAGGGTTCGCAGTGGGCCGGCATGGGCGCCCAGCTACTGGAGACCGAGCCGGTGTTTGCGGCGACCGTCGCCGAGATCGAACCCCTCATCGCCGCGGAGTCCGGCTTCTCGGTCACCGAGGCCATGCTCTCCGCCGAGTCTCTCGCCGGGATCGACCGGGTCCAGCCGACGGTGTTCGCCGTTCAGGTCGCCCTGGCCG
>SYAB01000435.1 GCA_005787665.1 Actinomycetota bacterium | reverse complement strand
GCCACAAGTCCAGCGGCTGGGTGTAGAGGATGATCAGGCCGGTGCACGCCAGCAGCACCAACGCGGGCGCGGCGAAAAGTGCCACCCAGAAGTGCAGCCGCCAGATCCGCCGCAGGATCGCTGATTCGCCCCTGCGCTGCTCGCGCTCGACAGTCACCACGATGATTGGTCGGCCCGACCCGCCTCGGAGTTCCCGCCAGGATTCAGATGATCAGCCGGCGGCTTCGTCGCGACGCGCGGCCGCGATCAGATCGTCGCGCGCCCGGGCCACCCGGGACCGGATGGTGCCCAGCGGACAGCCGCAGACGTCGGCGGCCTCGGCATAGGACAGGCCCAGCACCTGGGTCAGGACCAGCGCGTCGCGGCGGTCGGAGTCCAGCCCGTCCAGCAGCATCCTGATCTCGATGACGTCTTCGAACCGCCCGCCGCCGGTCGATGCGCCGAGCACCGTCTCCAGGTCCACCTGGGAGGTCGTCCGGGGCCGGGCCTGATTGCGGCGGATCTGGTCGACGACGACGCGGCGGGCGATGGAGAGCAGCCAGGTCCGCGCCGTGGAACGGCCCGCGAAGCGGGGCAGCGCGCCGATCGCCCGCAGGTAGGTCTCCTGGGTCAGGTCGTCGGCGCTGCCGGGGTCGGCGAGGAAGGCCACCGTGCGCCAGACGTCCCGTTCGGTCGCCCGGATGAACTCATCGAGTGCCCGACGGTCTCCGCGCCCGGCCGCCAGGGCCAGTCCGGTCAACGGGTCGTGGTCGCTCACCTGCAGCACATTAGGGGATGACGGGACCCGATGGGGCCGCGGGCGCGGGATCGCGGGGTAATTTGACCTCTGGAGCCCCGGAACTTCGGATCGCCATCATCCGACTGATCGACGGACGCGGGTGCGCTACCCGGGCACTGAGGAGGACGATGACCACGACCGTCACGGGCGCGACGCAGGCACCACCGGTGCGCCGCGTCGAGCTGGACGTGTCGGGGATGACCTGTGCGGCCTGCGCCCACCGCGTCGAGACCAGGCTCAACAAACTCGACGGTGTGCGGGCCTCGGTCAATTACGCCACCCGGGTGGCCACCGTCGACGCACCCGAGCCGGTGACGCTCGACCAGCTGTGCGAGGTGGTGCGCCGGGCCGGCTACGACGCCGGACTTCGCGTCACCGGTGGGGACGAACGGCCGGATCCCGACGAATCGGCGGCACGGTCCCTGCTGGTGCGACTGGCGGTCGCCGCGGTGCTGTTCGTTCCGCTGGCCCACCTCTCGGTCATGTTCGCGGTCCTGCCGGGCACCCGATTCCCGGGCTGGCAGTGGGTGCTCACCGCGCTGGCCCTGCCGATAGTGACCTGGGCGGCCTGGCCCTTCCACCGGGTGGCACTGCGCAACGCCCGGCACCGGACGGCATCCATGGAGACCCTGATCTCGGTCGGGGTCACCGCCGCCACCCTGTGGTCGCTCTACACCGTTTTCGCGGTGCATCGCGAACAACCCACCACCGGACTCTGGCAGGCGCTGATGAGCAGCGACGCCATCTATCTCGAAGTGGCAGCCGGGGTGACGGTCTTCGTGCTGGCGGGTCGCTACTTCGAGGCCAAGGCCAAGTCCAAGGCCGGCAGCGCGCTGCGGGCGCTGGCCGCCCTGAGCGCCAAGAGCGTCAGCGTGCTGCTCGCCGACGGCACCGAGATGGTGATCCCCGCCGAGGAGATCAAAGAACAGCAGCGTTTCGTCGTCCGGCCGGGAGAGACCATCGCCACCGACGGTCTGGTCGTCGAGGGCGGCGCCGCGGTCGATACCAGCGCGATGACGGGGGAGTCGAAACCGGTCCGGGTGGGACCGGGGGACAGTGTGGTGGGCGGGACCGTCGTTCTGGACGGCCGCCTCGTCGTCGAGGCCGCCGCCGTCGGAGCCGACACGCATTTCGCCGGCATGGTGCGCCTCGTCGAGGAGGCGCAGGCGCACAAGGCCGACGCCCAGCGCCTGGCCGACCGGATCTCCGGGGTCTTCGTCCCGGCGGTCTTCGGGATCGCCGGGCTCACCGCGGCCGGGTGGCTGCTGGCCGGGGCCGCCGGTGACCGGGCCTTCTCCGCGGCGCTGGCGGTGCTGGTGATCGCCTGTCCGTGCGCACGGGGACTGGCCACACCGACGGCGATGATGGTGGCCTCCGGCCGTGGCGCACAGTTGGGCATCTTCCTCAAGGGCTACCGGGCTCTGGAGGCCATCAGGAACGTCGACACCGTGGTGTTCGACAAGACCGGGACGCTGACCACCGGTTACCTCGCGGTGACCGCGGTGAGCACCGACGACGGATGGGCCCCCGACGAGCTGCTGGCCGTGGCCGCCGCGGTCGAATCGGGCTCCGAGCACGCCATCGCGACCGCGATCCTGGCAGCAAGCGCCGAGCACCCCCCGGTGGCGGACTTCCGCGCCCTGCCGGGCAGCGGCGTCACGGGGACGGTGGACCACCAGGTGGTCGAGGTCGGACGGCCCAAGTGGGTGACCCGGGACAAACCGGTCCCTCCCGCGGTCGACGCCGCCCGCCGCGAGGCGGAATCGCTGGGGCAGACCGTGGTCCTGGTGGCGGTCGACGGATCGGTCTGCGGTGCGCTGGCGGTGGCCGACGCGGTCAAGCCCACCGCGGCCGCCGCCGTCGCCGCACTGCACGAACGGGGTATGCGGACGGTGCTGCTCACCGGGGACAACGCCACCGCCGCCGCCGAGGTCGCCGCCCAGGTCGGGATCGACGAGGTCATCGCCGAGGTGATGCCGGAGGGCAAGGTGGACGTCATCGAGCAACGGCGCGATCGTGGCGCGGGGGGGGCGAGGGTCGGCGACGGTATCAACGCCGGGCCGGCACTGGTCTCCGCCGCCCTCGGACTGGCGATCGGCCGCGGCACCGCTGTGGCGATCGCGGCGGCCGACGTCATCCTGGTGCGCGACGATCTGCGCTCCGTCCCGCAGGCGCTCGACCTCGCCAGGGCCACCATGCGCACCATCCGGGTGAACCTCGGCTGGGCATTCGGCTACAACATCGCGGCGATTCCGATCGCCGCGGCAGGGCTGCTCAACCCGTTGATCGCCGGCGCGGCGATGGCTTTCTCCTCATTCTTCGTCGTTTCGAACAGCCTGCGGCTGCGCAACTTCGGCACCGTCGGCTCCGCACCGGAAGGTAGGGCATGACCCAGACGTTCTCCGTCACCGGACTCAGCTGCCAGAGCTGCGTCAAACACGTCACCGGCGCCCTGACCGGGCTGCCGGGTGTCGACTCGGTAAGGATCGAACTCGAAACCGGCGGCGCCTCAACGGTTTTCGTGGAATCGGGCCGGCAGTTGGATGACGACGAGGTCGCGGCCGCACTCGCCGAAGAGGGCGAATACACGCTGGTCCGCTGAGGGTCAGCGCTTCTTGGCCAACTCCCGCAGCATGTTGTTGTAGGCCTCCATCTCGTCATCGGCGTAGCTCGAATCCGCGTGGCGATCCGAGCGGACCGCGAGGCGGCGGTCCTGGCGGGCCCACTGGGTGACCAGTGCGACGACGACCATGATCAACGGGACTTCGCTTGCGCCCCAGGCGATTGCACCGCCGAGATGCTGGTCGTCGTTGATGCTCGGCACCCACGGTAGGGCGAGCCCGCGGTAGAAGTTCTCTCCGACGGTGGACGTCATGGTCATCATCGCGATGCCGAAGAAGGCGTGGAACGGCATGATGGCGAACAGCAGGGCGAGCCGACCGATGAAGGGGAGCCGTCGCGGTCCGGGATCGACGCCGATGATGCCCCAGTAGAACAGGTAGCCGGTGATCAGGAAGTGCACCGCCATGAACTCATGGCCCCAGTGGTAGCGCACCAGGGTGTCGAAGGCCGGGGTGAAGTACACGGCATACAGCGATCCGACAAACAGCACGAAGGCCGTCACCGGGTGGGAGAGGAACGCTGTGATCGGGGAGTGCACCATGCGAGTGATCCACTCCCGCGGACCTGGCGGCTGCCCGGGGCCCGCGCTGGGCAGAACCCGCAGGGCCAGGGTCACGGGGGCGCCGAGGACAAGCAGTACCGGGGCGAACATGTTCAGGGTCATGTGCTCGGCCATGTGCACGCTGAACATCGCCGACCCGTAGGAGCGAACACCGGAACTGGTCGCCACCAGCAAAGCGGCACATCCGGCGAGCCAGGCCACCGCGCGGCCGGCCGGCCACCGGTCGCCACGGCGGCGTAGGACAACCATGGCCAGCAGGTAGCCGCCGGCCAGCACCAGGGCCACCACGCCCAGGAAGGTGTCGAACCGCCAGAAGGTCGCCAACCGCAGCGGTGTCGGGGCACCCGGCAGTTCGTAGCCGAGCAGAACGTCCCACACCGTCGGCTTGTCGGCGAGCAGTTTCGGTGCCGTCTGGACGGCGATCGCCGACAGGGCCGCCAGGATTGCCAGCGCCGCCAGCGCGCCGGGGCCCGAGGGGATGGCGCGCCGCGTGCGGAGCGCGACGATATCGGCGATCACGGCGGCCACCAGCACCCCGAGTGCCAGCAGGCCAAGCCGGCCGTAGCCGGTCTGCACGAGGTCTCCGGCTCCGACCCGCAGGGCGAGCAGCAGCACGCCGTAGGCGGCCGCGACCGCCCCGGCGGTCGCCGTCACAGCCGTGACCCGATGGCGCAGCGCGGCGTCGACGGGGGCGACCAGCCTCACCATGCTGATTCCCGCCCACACCGCGAACGCGAGCGCGAACACGATCACCGACCCGGTGGTGTAGTCATGATCGGGTCCCTGCCCGGCATCGCCGGTGACCGGCGCGGCAACCACGCCCACGACGGCGGGAATCAGCAGGGGCACGTGCCATTCCCAGCGCAGCACCAATCGCGCGGTCACGGCGAGGATTGCGGCGCATACCGCGACGGCCACCCAGCCCCGGGCACTCTCCGAGGCGCCCAGTGCCGAGGGGAACATCCCGCTGCCCAGCACCCTGGTCGCCGGCACCCCGGAATCCCAGGCCGCCTGCACCACGACCATCACCACCGCGGCGGCGAACCAGACCGGCGAGAGTCGCTCGACGGCGAGGTGGGCGCGGAACGCCCCGGCGTCGACGACGCCGCGATCATCGGGCCGCGCGGTGATGAGAACCAGCACCAGTCCGCCGAGGCAGACGGCGCCCGCCACCGAAGCGGTGAGGAACCCGACCGCCCGGGCCACCGACGTCGGCGAGGCGGGGGACAGCGCCATCAGCGCGTAACCGGCGACCGCACCGGCGACCGCCACGAACCCGGCCAGCAGCAGGCCGGCCCGCGACCGGGGAGATTCAGGCTGTGTGGACGTGATGGGCTCCAATCCGAGTGCCATCGCAGAGTGTAGAACTCCTCTACGCTGCGGGACGGCGCCGGGAACTTT
>SYAB01000004.1 GCA_005787665.1 Actinomycetota bacterium | reverse complement strand
GTTCCTCTACATCCGCTATGTGCTGTTCGTCGAGCTGACCAAGTCCCTTGACCGCCAGCCCGAGTCGGTGCGCGAGACCGTCAGCCAGATGCGGATTCTGTTGTTCGCCACGTGGGGCGTCTACCCGATCGCCTACATCCTTCCGCTGTACTTCCCGGGTTCGGGAGCATCCGGATGGGTGGGCATGCAGATCGGCTACTCGCTGGCCGATATCCTGGCCAAGTGCCTCTACGGCCTGCTGATCTACAAGATCGCCCGCCTGAAGTCCTTCGCCGACGATCCCAACTTCGCGATCGAGGAGGGCCATCACCACAGCCACTCGAAGGCTGCGGCGTAAGTAGTTCTGTGCCGGTGACCGCCGGGCTCCTTCGGGGGTCCGGCGGTTGTCGTTTGTGGTGAGCGGTTTAGGCGTTGGTGAGCTGACTGATGCGTTGCGGTGAGACATGAAGGAGCGTCGCGGCGTCACGCACGGGTACGCCTGCTGCGGTCAGCTTCAGCGCGTAGGCGCGCGCGGCATCGGCTGCCGTTGCCTCCAACGCCTGTGCTTGGCGGCGTAGTTGTTGGATCTCCTCGGCCGAGCCCAGGACATCGTCTCCGTCGCAAAGCGTGATGCTGGTGACCTGCACTGCAACCTCGGCCAAGGGGGCATCGGTGCTGACCGCGATGAGGCTTCGTGCCATGTCTTCAATCTCGGATATCCGGCGCGCCTGCGTGATTTGGCCGAGTTCCGGAACGGCGATCATCCACCAGCGGCCGTCGCGGTGTACCTCGATCGTGTAGTTGCGCATCACGCCTCACCCGCCTGCTCGATGGCCTCATTAACCTTGCGAACCACTCCGGGGCTGATCGTCCGGTGACTGTCGGGGAGGGCGATCCAGGCGCCGTTGGCATGGTTCCTTCTTGATCACCCGTGATCAAGGAGATAGTCCATCCCGCTAGATGTTTTCTAGTCAATTCAGCTAGACGGAACATGTTGAGCGGAGTGTTTCGCCGCGCCCGCGTAGATTTGCGGCGTGCAGATCAGCGCCGCGCAGGCTTGCGAACTGTTCATTGGGGACCCGCAGTCCCCCCTGCAGATCGTGCGGGTCAGCTACACCAACGCGGCCGCGCCTACGTCCCTACGGATCGAGGGCGACGGGCTGAGCACCCCCGATCCGGTGAGCGTTGCGGCCGGGGAGGGCAGCGTCGAGGTGGCCGTCCGCGTCGACCGGGCGGTGCCGGGCCAGCGGCGGACCGCCCGCGTCCTTGCCGGCGAGACGGCGGCGTTCACCTTCGAGTTCGTCGACGCCGAACCGGGCTGGACGATGCACATGATCAGCCACTTCCACTACGACCCGGTGTGGTGGAACACCCAGGGCGCCTACACCAGTGTGTGGACCGAGGACCCGCCCGGCGCCTGCAAGCAGAACAACGCCTTCGCGCTGGTGGCCGCCCACCTGGAGATGGCCCGGCGCGAACCGGTGTACAAATTCGTCCTGGCCGAGGTCGACTACCTCAAGCCCTACTTCGACGCCCACCCCGAGGACCGTGCGGATCTGTTGCGGTTCATCGCCCAGGGCCGGGTGGAGGTGATGGGCGGGACCTACAACGAGCCCAACACCAACCTCACCGGGGCGGAGACCTCGATCCGCAACTTCGTGGCCGGCATCGGGTTTCAGCGCGACGTGCTGGGGGCGTCACCGGCCACCGCCTGGCAACTTGACGTCTTCGGCCACGACCCGCAGTTTCCCGGGATGGCGGCCGACGCCGGGCTGACATCGTCGTCTTGGGCGCGCGGGCCGCACCACCAGTGGGGGCCGATGCAGAACGGCGGCGACCCGACCCGCATGCAGTTCCGCAGCGAGTTCGAATGGATCGCGCCGTCGGGGCTGGGCCTGCTGACCCACTACATGCCGGCGCACTACGCGGCCGGGTGGTGGATGGACTCCTCGACCTCGCTGGCGCAGGCCGAGGAGGCCACCTTCGAGTTGTTCCGTGGGCTGAAGTCGGTGGCGCTGACCCGCAACGTGCTGCTGCCGGTCGGCACCGATTACACCCCGCCGAACGCCTGGGTCACCGACATCCACCACGACTGGAACGCCCGTTACTGCTGGCCGCGGTTCGTCTGCGCGCTGCCCTCGGAGTTCTTCGCCGCCGTGCGCGCGGAGTTGTCCTCCCGCGGGGTGGCCGCCTCGCCGCAGACCCGGGACATGAACCCGATCTACACCGGCAAGGACGTCTCCTACATCGACACCAAACAGGCCAACCGGGCCGCCGAGGACGCGGTGCTGGGCGCCGAGCGGTTCGCGACGTTCGCCGCGCTGCTGTCCGGGGCGTCCTATCCGGAGGCGGCGCTGGCCAAAGCCTGGGTGCAACTGGCCTGGGGCGCCCACCACGACGCCATCACCGGATCGGAGTCCGATCAGGTGTACCTGGACTTGCTGACCGGCTGGCGGGATGCCTGGGAGTTGGGGCAGGCGGCGCGGTCCGGGGCGCTCTCAGTCCTGTCGGCGGCCGTCGACGCCGATCTGCCCTCGGTGGTGGTGTGGAACCCGTTGGCGCACAACCGGACCGACATTGTCACCGTCCGGCTGGCCGAGCCGGTTGGCGACCGCGTCGTCGTCCTCGACTCCGCCGGTGAGGCGCTACCGGCGTTGGTGGAGGACGACGGGCACTCAGTGAGCTGGCGGGCCGCCGAGGTGGGTTCGTTGGGCTGGCGCAGCTACCGGCTGGTGACCGGAGCCGCCGGGTCGGCGACATCGGATACCGGAGCCGCTGGGCCGGCGGGCTGGGCGCCGATCGACGGGGTGGCCATCGCCAACGAGTTCCACCGCATCGACGTCGACCCCGTCCGCGGCGGAGGGGTGTCCTCGCTCGTGGAGACCGCCTCCGGACGAGAACTGATCGCACCCGGCCGGGTCGGCAACGAACTGGCCGTCTACGAGGAGTACCCGGCCCACCCCGAGGCCGGGGAGGGGCCCTGGCATCTTCTGCCCACCGGGCCGGTCGTCGCCTCCTCGGCGTTCCCGGCGACCGTGCAGGCCTACACCAGCCCGCTGGGTCAGCGACTGGTGGTGCGAGGCGCGATCGGGGAGGTGCTGCGCTACACCCAGACCCTGACGCTGTGGCACGGCGTCGACCGGGTGGACTGCCGCACAACCATCGACGAGTTCACCGGCGCCGACCGGTTGGTGCGGCTGCGTTGGCCCTGCCCGGTCCCCGGCGCCCTGCCGGTCAGCGAGGTCGGCGACGCCGTCGTCGGCCGCGGCTTCGGCCTGATGCACGACCATGCCACCGGCGAGGACCGCGCCGTCGACTCCGCGGCGCACCCCTGGACGCTGGACAACCCCGCGCACGGCTGGTTCGGGCTGTCCTCGTGTGTGCGGGTACGGGTCGGCGAACAGACCCGGGCGGTGTCGGTCGCCGAAGTCGTCGCGGACTCCGAGACCTCGAATGAAGCCCGCGACCTGATGGTCGCGCT
>SYAB01000434.1 GCA_005787665.1 Actinomycetota bacterium | reverse complement strand
GGCAGCAACTGCTTGCTGGCGCCCTGGGTGATCGGTGAGAGCCGGGTGCCCGACCCGCCGGCCAGGATGATGCCGCGCACGCGCCTGCCCTCAGGCCCGCAGGTCTTCGTCAGTGAGGTCGGTGGCGGCCAGAGCGGCGGCGAGGTCGTCGTGGCGGAAGACCGCGGTGACGTGATCGTGCACCACGCGGAACGCCGAGGCGGCGGTGCGAACCGGGCCGGGTTCGCTGCGGGGGGTGATGCGCTCCTCGACGACGACCACGCCGTCGCGGTAGTAGATCTCGCCCACCTCGATCGCGGAGTCGTTGCGCTGCGCCCACTCCCGCAGCGCGCCGTGACCCTGCGCGGCGCCGTGGGCGTCACCGATCTCGACGTCGTCGCTGGATAGCGCGAGCAGGGTGTCGAGATCGGCGGAACTCAATGCGTCATGCCAGGCCAGCACGGTGGCGATCTCGGAGGTGCTCATAGCCGCTCAAACTACCGGGTCAGAACGGTGTGCGGGCCAACCAGGTGTCCCACACGGCCCGATCGCCGAAGACCTCCAGGCCGAGATCCTCGACGCTGCCCCGGCGCACGATCCCCAGCAGCAGGTCACGGGCGGGGCCGCGAACCGCCGCGGTGGCGCGGCCGTGCTCGTGGTCGACGGCAATGCCGTCGGAGCGTCCCAGGATGGTCCATTCACCGGCCGCGTCGGTGGCGTGCAGGTGTAGCGAATGCCCCTCGTCGACCGGCCGGTCACCACCGGCGGGGCCCTCCTGCCCGGCCCGGATCACGACGCGTTCCAGATACTCGGTGATCCCGTCGGCGGCGACGGCCGGATCGACATCGAAGCCCGCACCGAGCGCCAGGGCGGCGTCGGCACGGTGCACCAGGGTTTCGTGCAGCCGACGCCGGATCCACCAGCATGCCGGACGGACGCCCAGAAACGTCCAGACCGGTGTCTCCGGACCGGATGTCTCGACCGCGCCGAGCAGTTCGCGCACACCGTCGTGCAGCCAGTCGATCTGGCCGTTCCGGTCGGCGGGCGGCGTGCCGCCGGGAACTGTGCGGGGATCGACGAACTCGACCGATTGATCGGCGACGATCTGGGCCGACCATCGATCACCGCGGCCCACGTGCCGCATCAGCTGGTCCAGGGTCCACTCCGGACAGGTCGGCACCGGAGTCGCGAGATCCGCGTCACGAAGTAACTCGCCCAGTGCGGCGTTCTCGGCGATCAGCAGCGTTGCATGGTCCACGGTGACGAACCTACGCCGGGATCAGCCCCCGATGGGCAACAGCGAACTGCTCGAACCCGCGGAATCCGAGGAGCCCCCCGAGCCGGAGTCCCCGGCGCTCGAGACCGGTCCCGATGATTCCGAACCCGTGCTGGAAGATTCACCTCCGGCCGGTGCCGAGGTGGTCGTCACCGGCGCCTCCGCCGTCTGCGCTGAGGACGAGGAGTCTGTGGCCGTGGACGCGGACGCGGACGCGGACGTGGCCGTCGACGCGGCGGTTTCGGAGTCCGCAGGCGGGGTCGTCGTCGAGGGCGGCGGAGTGGAGGTTGTCGGAGTGGGGGCCTGCGTGGTCTGTGTCGTCTGGGTGGTGGCCGGGGTACGCGGCACCGGCGAGCCGACCGCCGACGGCGCCAGGATCGAGGGGAGCAGCGAGCCGATCGGGATGGGCACCACGATCGGAGCGACGATCGGAGCGGGGACGGGTGCGGCCGGGGCGGGTGCCACCGGGGCCGCGGCTACCGGAGCGGGAGCCGTAGGAGCGGGCGCGTTCGCAGCGGGCGCGGGTGCCGGAGCGGCGGGTGCGGGCTGCCGTGCCGCCGCCGGTGGTGTCACGACCACGGTGCGCGGCGCCTCTTGGACCACCGGAATCGGGGCCGGGATGGTCTCCAGGGCCGCCGGCGCGGCCGGATCCCGGCCCGCCGATGCCGGCGTCTGACTGACCGGCACGACGGCGTTTCCGGTGGGGTCGGGACGCTGATCGGCGGCCGGCCTGATGACCACGGCCAGCGAGATCGTCAACGCCACCAGTCCGACGACCAGGAAGCCGGACAGCGCGCCGCCCGCGACGACGAACGGTCTGCGGCCGGGATCGCCGGTCGGCACCGGTGCGCCGTCGAGGGGTTCACCGTCGAGGAGGTCCTCGTCGTCGATGACGGCGCTGTACCCGAGCGGGGCCATGTACCCGGCGGCCGCCAGCTGAGTCGGCCCGGCCGCGGTGTCCTCGGCATGGACCAGTCCGACCGTGGTGGCGTCGTACCGCGGGGCGTTGGCCGCGGCCAGCGCCGCGCCGCGGGCCAGGGCGAATTCGCCGTCGTCGGGAGCATGGACCGGCCACCCGGTGCGGCGCTCGATCTCGGTCCGGATCTCGGCGACATCGATCCCGGTACCCAGCACGAAGACCGCCTCCGGGGCCTCGGCGGCCTCCCACAGGGCTGCCACCATCTCAGCCAATTCGGCGGTTTCGGTGTCGGTGTCTCGGCCCTCGACGCGCACCACGGCACCGTCGGTGGTCCGTACGACCGCCAGCGTCGCAGCATCCCGTTGCACCACGAGCAGCGCCGTGCGGTCGTAGTCGAGGCTCTGGCCGACTACCTGGGCGAGGGCGCCGGCGGCGTGCAGTTCGGAGACCAGAACGACATCCTCGACCCCGTTGGCCCGCAGCGACTGTCGCAACCGGGCGGCGGCATCGTGGTCGGTCCAGGCGACTCCGGTGGACGTCAGGTGATGGCCGCCTTCTGCGGCGCCTTCCCGGGTTCCCAGGATCGCGGCGAGCACCTGATCGGGTGCGGCGGTACCGGCGTCGACGTCGAAGGAGTCGCGGTCCACGGTGAGGCCATCCGCCGTTCGGCCCTCCACCAGGACCACGCGGACTGACGAGGGTGTCATCGACACTCCCAGCACGACGTCCACTGCCACCTCCCCAGATTCCACCGACTACCCGATTCATCGGACCGTCGCGCGGCCGCGTTACACCGACGGGGCTAGCTGGAGCGGATGAAGTTCAGGTAGGACCGCGACGGGGTGGGACCGCGCTGGCCCTGGTATTTCGACCCCACCGCGGCGCTGCCGTAGGGGTTCTCGGCAGGACTGGTGAGCCGGAGCAGGCACAGCTGGCCGATCTTCATTCCCGGCCACAGCGTGATCGGCAGGTTGGCCACATTCGACAGTTCCAGGGTGATGTGCCCGGAGAATCCGGGGTCGATGAACCCGGCGGTCGAGTGGGTGAGCAGGCCGAGCCGGCCCAGCGACGACTTGCCCTCGAGGCGGCCGGCCAGGTCGTCGGGCAGCGTGCAGCACTCCAGGGTCGACCCCAGCACGAACTCCCCGGGGTGGAGCACGAACGGCTCTCCCTCGGCAGGTTGCACCATGCTGGTGAGCTCATCCTGCTGCTGGGCGGGGTCGATGTGGGTGTAGCGGGTGTTGTTGAAGACCCGGAACAGGTTGTCCAGCCGGACGTCGACGCTCGAGGGCTGCACCAAAGAATCGTCGAACGGGTCGATGCCCAGCCGTCCGGCGGCGATCTCGGCACGGAGGTCTCGATCGGAGAGCAGCACCCGACGAGCGTATAGCCCGGGGTTGGTATCCTGCGTCAGCAGTACGTGCCGATGTAGTTCAATGGCAGAACATCAGCTTCCCAAGCTGAATACGCGGGTTCGATTCCCGTCATCGGCTCCACCCCTTCAATCCGGATGTCCGCAGCCCGTCACCCTTCAAGAGCGAAGTCGTCAAAGTCGAACCCGGGGACCACGACACAGCTGACCAGCGCGGGTTCCGGATCGCGGGGACGGGCGCGCTGCCAGTAGCCCGGCGGAACGATCAGTTGCGGCTGCTCACCGGAGGCAATGTCGGGTCCCAGCACCTGGGTGGTCGTGCCGTCGATATCCGGACCATAATCCAGCAGCAGCGGGCTGCCGCGGTGATGCAACCACAACTCGGCACTGCGGACGGTGTGCCAGGCTGACTGCTGCCCGGGCATCAACACGAACAGGATCGCCGTCCCGGCGCTGCGCGGACCAGGGTAATGCGCCGGCAACACCGCG
>SYAB01000433.1 GCA_005787665.1 Actinomycetota bacterium | reverse complement strand
CGCCGTTGCGGCACTGGAAGGTCGGGCCGGGCACCCGGGTCGGGGTGATCGGCCTGGGCGGGCTCGGCCACATGGCGGTCAAACTCGGTGCCGCGATGGGCGCTGAGGTGACGGTGCTGTCGCAGTCGCTGAAGAAGATGGAGGATGGCCTGCGACTGGGCGCCTCGCACTACTACGCCACCAGCGATCGCGACACCTTCAAGAAACTGCGCAATTCCTTCGACGTCATCCTCAACACCGTCTCGGCAGACCTGGATCTGGGCCGCTTCCTCGGGATGCTGGATCTCGACGGGGTTTTCGTCGAACTAGGCCTTCCCGAGAATCCCTTGGTGGTGCCCTCGTTCGCCCTGCTCGGGATGCGACGCAGCATCACCGGGTCGGCGATCGGCGGCATCCCGGAGACCCAGGAGATGCTGGACTACTGTGCCGAGCACGGTGTCGCCCCGGAGATCGAAGTCATCGAACCGGACTACATCAACGAGGCCTACGAGCGGGTCGTGGCCAGCGACGTGCGCTACCGGTTCGTGATCGACACCGAGTCGCTGCGGTAGCGCCCAGCGCCGTCACTCGTCGTCACTGAACGCCTCCAGCGGCCACCCCGCGGCCGCCAGCGTGACCGCCACCCGCCGAATGTTCTCGGGGCCGCCGTCGTGGTGCGCGACGCCCTCGATGAACCTCTCGATCTCGTCGCGGTCGATGACGCCGTCGGCTAGCGCGCCGGACTCGGCGGCGGTGATCTCCCGGACCACTTCCTTGATCTCGTCGTCGGTCAACGGGGTGTTGCGCAGTAGTGCGAGCAGGGGAACCCGGTCCGGGCCGGGAACCCCCGAGGGGTAGCCGGCGCGAAGCCAGTCGAGAACCTTGTGGCCGAGCGACTTTGCGGTCATGCGGCCCAGTCTTGTCTGCCCGTGCGCCCGGGCGCCACCCTGTTCACCGACCGTTCACCGACCGCGCATCTCACCGCGATACGCGGTGGCGACCGCTGGCGCCGGACTTGGCGCCCGCGTCGTCCGCGTCGGCGGAATCCGCCGCGGACGGCCGGACCGGCTTGTCGGCCCGAGCACTGGGCGCCGACCGAGTCGCCCGCACCCGTTCCCGGTCCGGGGCGGGCGAGGTGACGGCGGTGACCGCCGGAGCCCTATCGGGTTCAGTATCCCGCGCCGCCGCCGGCAGTTCCGGTGCGTCGACCGGGACCGGATCGGCGTCCGATGCGTCGGCAACCGGAGCCGCACTGACCGGGGTCGCCGCACTGGCTCGCGGCGTCTGAACGGCCGTCGCCGCCGGTGCGGCCGAGTCGGCCGGCACGATGATCCCCCAGAACGGCTTCTCGAACTGGGTCTTGAATCCGTCCACCAAGGCGTGCCACACGTCGCCGGGCACCTCGGCGCGCTCCTCGGGTGTCAGCGGGTCGACCGATCCGAACGGGGTGGTGATTCCTGAGGTCAGGAAGGTGCGGTCATACGGCTTGTAGTTGCCGTAAGTCGCCGGGTCGTTGGCAATCATCTCGGGGGTGACCACATCGTCGTAGGCGATGTTGACCAGGATCTTGGTGGCCGGTTCCAGGGCGTCCGACAGCGGCGTGCCGAGCCGGAACGGCGCCCCGACCGCGCCGAGGAGGGCGTTGATGGCCAGGGCCGGCAGCCGCAGCCCGGTGAAGATCGGCAACTGGTTGGGCACCAGCGTGGCGTAGTAGCCCTTTCCGGGGGTCATCGGCAGGGTGAGGCTGCCGATCGGGGCGGGAAGCCCGCCCACCGTCACCTGCAGCAGCGCAGCCAGGTTCAGGCCGATATCGGTGGGCGTCGCCGCTTTGCCCGTGCTGTCGGCAAGCACATAGGAGGCCAATCCGCCGGCCAGGTTGAGCGGGAGTGCCGCGCTGAGGCTGTTGGCGATGGCGAAGATGTTGAACACCTCGGGGAAATCGCCTGCGGGGTCGTAGGCCCAGGTCGCGTCGATGGTCTGGGTGTTCAGTGCGATCTTGTTGTCTGCAGACTTGTAGGTCCCGGCGGCGGGCATAGCCGGGTCGATGCCGAGGAACTCGGCAAGATCGGGGAACCTCGCGTAGAAGCCGCCGTTGGGGCGCAGCGGATTCTGCAGGAAGATCAGCACCTGGTTGGTCTGGGTGGGCTTGGCTTCAGTGGAGTTCGGCGCGGCGGTGAACGGGATGAAGCCGGCCGGGGTGACGCCGTCGCGCACGCTGGCGATCTGGGTCTGGTACGCGGTCGCGAGGTTCAGCGTCGCGCCACTGGTGGCGAGCATCGTCGCGTACCGGCAGTTGGACGCATAGGTGCCGCTGCACCCGGGTTGGGGAATGGCCGCCAGTGTGTTGTAGAGGTAGGCCGTGTCACCCGGGGAGATGTAGTCCAGGTTCAGGTGCGCGTTGATCAGAATCTGGAACCCCGACTGCACCGTCTCGATCGAGACGTTGAGGGACTGCGGCGGACCGGAGTCGTAAATCCCGCCACCGATGCTGGTTCCCGGGAAGGCGTTGCCGATGAAGTTGAGCAGAGCGGCGAGGGTGCCGGCGGTGTAGACCGGGTCCACGGTCACGTCCGCCGCGATCACCGCGTTGGCTTCCGGCGGTGTCGCGAGCCCCGTTGCCATCGCCGCGGCCACGACCCCGGCGGCCGCTGCCGCCTTCACCCGGCGCATCCCGCGGGCGCGCCGCGCGGCGCGGTTGGTGGAACCGATCATCTCTGAGAACTCCTTCATGTCGCAGGCCTGAGGGTCTGTGTTT
>SYAB01000432.1 GCA_005787665.1 Actinomycetota bacterium | reverse complement strand
GCCCTCCCTGTTTCTGCACCTCCCCCGCAGAGGTCACCGACCTGACCGGTGAGCACGCCGAGCGCTGGACCGAGTGGGCGTCGTGTTTCGAACTGGACTTCACCTTCATCCACGACGGCCCGGTCCGGCGGTCGGGCGCGTCGCGCTACCGGCATTGGCTGACCCACAAGCTGAGCAGCTGGCACGACCAGTTCGGCAGTTCCGGCTGCGTCGGCTGCGGCCGCTGTATCGCCTGGTGCCCCACGGGAATCGACATCACGGAGGAAATGGCCGCGCTCGACGCCGAACGCGGCGTGGAAATGGCCGCGCTCGACGCCGAACGCGGCGTGGAGGCACGCGATGACTGAGATGGCGGTCCGGTGTGCCGATCAGCAGCCGTCCCCGATGACCCCGGTGCCCTATCGGGTGCGCTCCCGGGTTGTGGAGAACGCCGACTCGGTCACTCTCTATCTCGAACCGGAGGGTGTGGCGCTGGTGGCGCCGGCGCCCGGGCAATTCATGATGCTGCACGCCTTCGGGGTGGGGGAGATCGCGATCTCGGTGTGCGGACTGGGACGGGCCGGTGCCATCACCCACACCATCCGCGCGGTCGGTGCGGTCAGCGCGGCGCTGTGCGCGGCCGAGCCGGGTTCGACCGTCGGCGTGCGTGGTCCCTACGGCACCAGTTGGGGGCTGGACACCGCGGCCGGCCGAGACCTGGTCATCGTCGCCGGGGGCGTCGGCCTGGCGCCGTTACGCCCGGTGCTGCTGGGTGCGCTGGCCGACCGCGACAACTTCGGACGGGTGACTCTGATCGCCGGCGCCCGTGCCGAACGCGACTTCCTGTACGCCACGGAACTGGCTGCCTGGCAACATCATCCGCAGCTGGAGGTGCACCAGACCGTCGACGTGCCCATCCACGGCTGGCTGGGTGAGACCGGTTTCGTCACCGAGCCGCTGCGCCGGTTGAGCCTGGAACCCGGACGCACCACGGCGTTCCTGTGCGGGCCCGAACCGATGATGCGGCACAGTGCGGCGGCACTGATCGACAAAGGCGTTGCGGCGGTCGACATCCGAGTGTCCTTGGAGCGCAACATGCAGTGCGGCGTCGCCTGGTGCGGGCATTGCCAGCTGGGCCCGCTCCTCCTGTGTCGCGACGGCCCGGTGGTCGATTACGGCGTCGCCGCCCCGCTGCTGGACTGCGAGGAGCTCTAGATGCCGCGGGGTGCAACGGGACACAAAACCACGCTTGCGGTGTGGAAATTCGCATCCTGTGACGGCTGCCAGCTCACGCTGCTGGACTGCGAGGACGAGCTGTTGACGCTGGCCGAGCAGGTCCAGATCGCCGCCTTCGCCGAGGCCTCGAGCGCCATGGTCGCCGGACCGTACGACGTGTCGCTGGTGGAGGGCTCGATCACCACACCGGTCGACGAGCGCCGGATCAAGGAGATCCGGGCCCAGTCACGGGTGCTGGTGGCCATCGGTGCATGCGCTACCGCGGGCGGCATTCAAGCGCTGCGCAACTTCGCCGACGTGACCGAGTTCGCCTCGGTGGTCTATGCCCGCCCCGATTACATCCACACGCTGGCAACCTCCACCCCGGCCTCCGACCACGTCACGGTGGATTACGAGTTGCGCGGCTGTCCCATTGACCGGGGCCAGCTGCTCGACACACTGGCCGCGCTGCTCGTGGGCCGCAAGCCCCGGCTGCCGTCTGCCACGGTGTGCACCGAATGCAAACGGGCCGGGGTGGCCTGTGTGACCGTCGCCGAGGGCATCGCCTGTCTCGGTCCGGTCACCCACGCGGGCTGCGGGGCCTTGTGCCCGCGTCACCACCGCGGCTGCTATGGGTGCTTCGGCCCGACGGCGACCCCCAACATGGCGGCGATGATCCCGTTGCTGCACCGCGACGGGATGTCCGGCGAGGATGTCGACCGGGTCTTCGGCACCTTCAACGTCACCCAGTTCGAGTCCGAGCGGCGGCGCGATGGCTGACTCACGAACGCTGCGGGTGGCGGCCCTGACCCGGGTGGAGGGCGAGGGTGCCCTGCATGTCGAGCTGCGCGACGGCGTCCCGGAGGTCGTCGAGCTGAACATCTATGAGCCACCCCGATTCTTCGAGGCGTTCCTTCGCGGCCGGGGCTACACCGAACCGCCCGACATCACCGCCCGGATCTGCGGCATCTGCCCGGTCGCGTATCAGACCAGCGCCTGCAACGCCATCGAGCAGGCCTGTGGGGTGACCCTGGATCCGGAGCTGGCCGTGCTGCGCCGGCTGTTGTACTGCGGTGAGTGGATCCACAGCCACACACTGCACATCTGTCTGCTGCACGCTCCGGACTTCCTGGGTGCCCCCGACGTCATCGCCGTGGCCCGGGATCATCGCGAGGCGGTCGAACGCGGCCTGGCGCTGAAGAAGGCCGGCAACCGGTTGCAGGAACTTATCGGTGGCAGAGCGATCCATCCGGTTAACGTCCGCGTCGGCGGCTTCTACTCGGTACCCACCAAGGCGGACCTCAAGCCGATGGCCGAGCAGTTGCGTCGGGCGCTCGACGACGCCCTGGCGACGGTGCAGTGGGTCGCCGGTTTCGACTTCCCCGACCTGACGGTCGAGCATGAACTGCTGGCGCTGACCGGTCCGCGCTATCCGATGGAGAACGGCACCATCGCGCGCAGCGACGGGCCTGCCTTCGACCTGGGGGACTTCAGCGAGCATGTCCGGGAGACCCACGTCGCGCATTCCACCGCGCTGCACGCCACCCTCGATGGCCGCCCCCACCTGACCGGCCCGCTGGCCCGCTACACGCTCAACCACGGCCTGCTCTCACCGCTGGCGCGGGAGGCGGCTGCCGCTGCCGGGCTGGACGCCGATTGTCGAAACCCGTTCCGCAGCATCATCGTTCGGGCCGTCGAGGTCGTGTACGCCGTCGAGGAGGCATTGCGCATCATCGAGGAGTATCAGCGCCCGACGCGGCCGTATGTCGAGGTCGAGGCGCGCCCCGGTGTCGGCCACGGGGTCAGTGAAGCCCCCCGCGGACTGCTCTATCACCGCTACGAGATCGACACCGACGGCCGGATCGCCGCGGCGGTCATCGTCCCGCCGACCTCGCAGAACCAGGCCGCCATCGAAGCCGACCTGGCCCGGGTGGTGGCCGCGGAGAACGGTCTCGACGACGCGGCGCTGACCACGCTGTGTGAGCGGGCCATCCGCAATTACGACCCGTGTATCTCGTGCGCCACCCATTTTCTGACGTTGACGGTGGATCGCCGGTGACCCCGGCGGACCCGGTGCGAGCGGTGGTGATCGGTATCGGCAACGACTACCGGCGCGACGACGGCATCGGCCCCGCGGTGGCCGCGCAGCTGGCGGCCCACCGCCTTCCGGGAGTCCGGGTGCTGACCTGTCCGGCCGAGCCGGCGGCGATCCTGGACGCGTGGGATGGGGCGGACCTGGCAATTCTGGTCGACGCGGCGGCGGGCGACCTTCCCGGCCGGATCCGGCAGTGCGACTGGGAGGACCTCGACGAGCCGGCCACCGTGAGCTCGCACGACCTGGGTCTGCGGCAGACCTACGAGTTGGGGCGGGTGCTGCAGCGGGTGCCGGCCGTCCTGACCATCGTCACCGTGGGGGTCGCCGACACCGGACACGGCGTCGGCCTGAGTCCGGCGGTGGCGGCAGCGCTACCGGGGGCGGTGAGCACCGTCCGCGGTCTACTCGGGGTTCAACCCCAGGAACCCGCGCACCAGTAGCCGCAGTCGGCGTACCGCGTCGTCGAGT
This sequence comes from Actinomycetota bacterium, assembly GCA_005787665.1. Next base: position 2,137 of record SYAB01000432.1, on the reverse strand, counting down.
TCGACGGCCGTGCGCGCCCGCAGGTCGTCGGGACGAAGCCCGAGTCGGCCGATGTCATCGGCGGTGTCCTCGACGATCCACTGCTCGACGAGGGACCGGTCGACCTCGGGGTGGAACTGCACGCCCAGTGCCCGGCCCTGGACGAATCCCTGGACAGCCCGGGCATTGCGGGCCACCACCCGGGCACCGGCGGGAGGGGTGAACCGGTCGAAGTGCCATTGGAACCATGGCCCGCCCGGCACCGGGCCGTCCTGCCTGCCGTCCACCACATGCCAGCCGATCTCCGGTTCGGGGGAGCGGGTCACGCTGCCGCCGAGCGTGCGCGCAAGAAGTTGGCCGCCGAAGCACACCCCCAGCACGCCCGCGCCGGCCTCCAGTGCTGCGCGCAGCACGTCCATCTCCGCGCCGAGCCAGGGCAGGGTGTCGTCATAGGCGGCCCAGCGGGCGCCCAGCGGCACCAGCACGTCGTATCGACCCGGATCGGGGAACCTTGCCGCCACCATGGGATCGTTCGGACGGTCGGCATCCAGTACGTCGAAAGTGCTTATGCTGAAACCGGATTCGGCGAAGACCTCACCCAGCAAAGCTTCCGGCGCGGTGGGATCGTTGCGGATGAACAACACCTCTCGGGCCACCCGGTCACGCTACGTCAACGCCGGTACGGTGGAGTGATGCGGCCGCTCTACACGGTGCTGGTGTGGCTGGTCGCCGCCGCCCATTTCGCCTTCCTGGTCTATCTGCCGGCCGGCGGGTTCCTGGCGCTGCGCTGGCCGCCTGCCCTCTGGCTGCACGTGCCGGTGGTGCTGTGGGGCGTCGCGAGCCTGGCACTGCACCTCGAATGCCCGCTGACCGTGGTCGAGCAGTGGGCGCGTGGGCGGGCGGGAATGGCGCCGCTGGGCTCGACGGGCTTCATCGACCACTACATCACCGGCGTGGTGTATCCGGCGGATGCCGCCGGATACGTGCAGGCCCTCGTGTTCCTGGCGGTTCTGGGTTCATGGGCGGCGAACCTGGTGCGCCGGCGTCAGCGGCGTCGCAGGCCGGCCGTCGCGCATTGACACGCGAAGAAAATTTCCGGAATAATGCTCGGGATGGGAGTGTCCACCCAGCTCTGGTTGATCACCTGCGCTGTCATCCTCGGTCTGTTCGTCTTCGATTTCTTCGCCCACGTGCGGGTCGCCCACGAACCGACGTTCCGGGAATCAGCGATCTGGTCGACCGTCTACATCAGCCTGGCGGTGCTGTTCGGGTTGTTCATCTGGTGGCAGTGGGGCGGACAGTACGGGGGGGAGTACTTCGCCGGTTACGTCACCGAGAAGGCCCTGTCGGTGGACAACCTGTTCGTGTTCACCGTCATCATGGCCTCCTTCAAGGTGCCCCGGATCTATCAGCAGAAGTTGCTGCTCATCGGCATCGTGATGGCTCTGGTGATGCGGGCGGCGTTCATCGCGCTGGGCGCCGCGGCGATCAATGCGTTCAGTTGGGTGTTCTACCTCTTCGGCATCTTCCTGATCCTCACGGCGCTGAAACTGGCGCGGGAGAGCGGTCACGAGCGCGAAGCCGAGGTGGAACGCGAGAACCGGCTGGTCACCCTGGTGCGGCGCTTCGTGCCCACCACCGACGACTACGACGGGGACAAGTTCGTCACCAGGATGGGCGGCAAGCGGGCGGTGACCCCGATGCTGCTGGCCTTGGTCGCGATCGGTTTCACCGATCTGCTGTTCGCCCTGGACTCGATCCCGGCGATCTACGGGCTGACCGAGGAGCCCTCCATCGTCTTCACCGCCAACGCGTTCGCGCTGATGGGACTGCGTCAGCTGTATTTCCTCATCGGCGGGCTGCTGGACCGGCTCATCTACCTCTCGGCCGGCCTGGCGATCATCCTGGGCTTCATCGGTATCAAGCTGGTGCTGCACGCGCTGCACAAGAACACGTTGCCGTTCATCAACAACGGTGAGTACGTCGACGTGCCGGAGATCTCCACGGGGATGTCGATCGGCGTCATCGCGGTGGTGCTGTTCATCACGACCGTCGCGAGCCTGCTGCGCACCCGCGGCCGGGCGGCCGCGACGCAGGAAACCAAACACTGACCTGGTGTCCGAGGGGGGACTTGAACCCCCACGCCCGTTAATAGGGC
>SYAB01000431.1 GCA_005787665.1 Actinomycetota bacterium | reverse complement strand
TCGTCGGACACCGACGCGCTGGGCTTGAGGTCCTACCGCGGCGACATGCTCAACGGGTTCGCCCCGGACGCCGCGGTTCGCGAGCACGATCCGTCCCGGCTGGTGCGCGCCTACGCCAACGCCAGCGCGGCGATGAACCTGGTGCGTGCCCTGACCTCCTCGGGTCTGGCTTCGCTACATCTGGTTCACGACTGGAACCGGGAATTCGTCCGCACCTCGCCCGCCGGCGCCCGCTACGAGGCGCTGGCCGGTGAGATCGACCGCGGGATGCGCTTCATGGCGGCGTGCGGGGTGAACGACCGCAACCTGGACACCGCGGAGATCTACGCCAGCCATGAGGCGCTGGTGCTCGACTACGAGCGCGCCATGCTGCGACTCTCCGATGAGACGGGCGAGCCGCGGCTGTACGACCTCTCGGCACACTACGTCTGGATCGGTGAGCGGACCCGTCAGCTCGACGGGGCGCACATTGCGTTCGCCGAGGTGATCGCCAATCCGATCGGGGTCAAGATCGGCCCGACGATGACCCCGGAACTTGCCGTGGAGTACGTCGAGCGTCTGGACCCGCACAACAAGCCGGGACGGCTGACGCTGGTCACCCGGCTGGGCAACCACAAGGTGCGCGATGTGCTCCCGCCGATCATTGAGAAGGTCCAGGCCACCGGCCACCAGGTGATCTGGCAGTGCGACCCCATGCACGGCAACACCCACGAGTCCTCGACCGGTTACAAGACCCGCCACTTCGACCGGATCGTCGACGAGGTCCAGGGGTTCTTCGAGGTGCACCGGGCGCTGGGCACCCACCCGGGTGGTATCCACGTCGAGATCACCGGGGAGAACGTCACCGAATGCCTGGGCGGCGCGCAGGACATCTCCGATCACGATCTGGCCGGGCGGTATGAGACCGCCTGCGACCCGCGGATGAACACCCAGCAGAGCCTGGAGTTGGCCTTCCTGGTCGCGGAGATGCTGCGCGACTGACTCCTCCGGGGTTCAGCCGCCGATGAGGCCGTGGACGTTGAGGCCCAGCGTCCACGCGCCGCCGGCCGTCAGCGCCGCGAGTAGCAGTACGACGAGCACCCACAGCACCACCGAACGGCGGCCGCGCTGCCGCGCCCAGGCGAACTCGTCGATGTCGATCCCCGCGAATTGGGTTGGTGCGGGCGGCGTTTCCCCGTCCCCGTCGCCGTACTCGTCCAAGTACTCGGCGTCCCGCGCGGCATCCCGCGCCGCGTCGACCGGACCGGAATCGGCGCGTGGTGCGGGGGTGAACGCGCGGGTGTGTTGGCGCTCCGGCCGACCCGAGGGGGCGGCGCCCGCCCGCCGGTGCGCGACGGTCGCGGCATCGTGCTGGGCGGAGTTGCGGGGTGCCGGCACCCGAAACGACGGCAACTCCAGGTCCTCGGCGATGGCCTGGAGTGCGGCGGCCATCTCGGCGGCGTCGGCGAACCGGGCCTCGGCATCGCGCGCCGTCGCGCGGGCGATGAACGCATCGAACTGCGGCGGCACCCCGTCGATCCGAGAACTCGGCGGAGCCACCTCGCGATCCAACCGTTGATTGGCCACCGAGAGGGGGTTATCGCCAGTGAAAGGTGTTGTCCCGGTGAGCATCTCGAATGCCATCACGCCGGCGGAGTAGACGTCGCTGCGGGGCCCGGTCGACTCGCCCAACACCTGCTCGGGTGACAGATAGGCGGCGGTGCCCAGGATCACGCTGGTTGAGGTGATGCCGGCGTCCGCCAAGGCCCGTACCAGGCCGAAGTCCACCAGTTTGACCTCGCCGCCATCGGAGATCAGGACGTTCTCGGGCTTGATGTCGCGGTGCACCAGACCGGCACGGTGCGCCACGCCCAGCCCGCCGAGCACCGGGAGCAGTGCCGCCACCACCGCGTGCGGCGGCATCGGACCGCGCTCCCGTAGCAGTTCGCGAAGCGTGCCGCCCTCGACGAGTTCCATCACCAGAAACGGCCGGGACGGGTCGTTGCCCTGGTCGTAGATGGCGACCAGTCCCGGGTTCTTGAGCCGGGCGATCGCGCGCGCCTCGCGCTGAAACCGCGTCAGGAACTGAGGATCGCCGGCGTAACGGGCGTCCATGACCTTCAGTGCCACCGGGCGGTCAAGGCGCACGTCGAGGCCGCGGTACACCGTCGACATGCCACCAGAGGCGATCGCGGCCTCGACCCGGTAGCGACCGTCCAGTAGTGCGCCGACGAGAGGGTCCGTCGTCACCGGCTCATCCTAGATACCCGGTGGCCGTACACCGTCGAGCCATCCACCGCCGTGTTCGGGCTCGTGGTGCCTACACTGGCGCGGTGAGCAGCATTCCTGCCGGCGATGACGTTCTCGACTCCGGAGAACCGGTCTACGACCTGCCGACCGTGGCCGAGTTGCTGCGGGTTCCGGTGACCAAGGTCCACCAGTACCTGCGGGAGGGGCAACTGGTGGCGGTGCGCCGCAACGGGATCCCGGTGGTACCGCGGGCCTTCTTCACCGACTCGGGCCAGGTGGTCAAGTCGGTGGCCGGCCTGCTGGCGGTCCTGCGCGACGGCGGCTATCGAGACGAGGAGATCCTGCGCTGGCTGTTCACCGCCGATCCGTCGCTGGCCGTCACCCGCGACGGGGTGCGGGAGCCGACCCGGAACGCGCGGCCGATCGACGCACTGCACGGCCATCAGGCTCGGGAGGTGCTGCGCCGGGCCCAGGCGATGGCGTACTGAATGGCGTACTGAATGGCGTACTGACCGGTTCCGCTCAGCGCGCCCGCCACGAGTCCTCCCGTCGTAGGGAGTACCACGCCGCGAACGCGCACGCGGTGGCCAGCAGCACGTGCGGCCACGAGTACATCCCGTGCGATCCGTCCGGTTTGAAGATCACCATGATCCAGGTCGAGAAACCGGCGATGGCGGCCAGTGCCGCACGGGACTGGGCCAGCGCCGACACGACCGCCAAAGGCCAGGTGTAGTACCAGGGCAGGGCGGCGGGGACGAACAGCACGACGACCGCCATCGCCCACGCGATACCTTGCAGCGCCTCCCGGTCGGTGTGCCGGAACCGCCACCACAGCAACGGAAGTGCGACCAGGATGACCCCGATCCCGACCAGTCGGGTCACCTCGAGGACGGCGTAGAAGTTGGCCGACCCGAAGATATTGCCGATCGTGCTGGTGAGATTGGCCAGGGCGGTCGGAACGGTCAGCCAGTTGATGATCTTCACCGATCCGGCCAGTGCGGTCAGCCAGCCCAGGCCGACTCCGGCCAGCGTCGACAGCACCGCGAACACGGCGACGAAGGTGGCCAATGACGCCCCGGAGGCGATGGCGAAGGCCCGCAACCGGTTTCCCCCGAGGTGGCGCATCCAGACCCACACCATGAACGGGAGCGACAGGACCGCGGTCGCCTTCACCGCGACCGCGACGGCGATGAGCGCCGCGCCTGCGACATGTTTGCCCGCGAAGGTCAGCGCGATGCCGGCCATCATCATCCCGACCATCAGCATCTCGTTGTGCACCCCACCCATCAGGTGGATGATGACCAGCGGGTTGAGCACGCAGATCCACAACGCCACCGCGCCGTTGGCGCCGACGTGGCGGGCCACCCGGGGAGCCGCCCAGATCAACAGCGCCAGGCCGGGCAGCATGCACAGTCGCAGCAGCATGGTGCCTGCGACCACATCGTCACCGACGATCATGGTCACGAACTTCGCGACCAGGATGACGGCCGGACCGTACGGCGCGGTCGTGGTGGTCCAGATCGGACTGACGTTGTCCAGCAACGGATTGGGGTTCTCGATCGGGCCCACGAGATAGGGGTCGAAACCGTCCCGGAGCAGCGCGCCCTGGGCCAGGTAGGAATAGGTGTCGCGGCTGAACAGCGGAACGCTCAGCAGCAGCGGGGCCAACCAGAAGCCGGTGGTGGCGATCATGGTGTACTCGGTCGTCGGCCGGCCGTCGACCAGCCGGCGTCCCAGCCACAGCCAGGCGAGCAGCATCACCACCACACCGGTCCACAGCGTGATCGTCGAAACCACGACGCCGTGGCCGAAACGCAGCCAGGACAGGTGCAGTGCTTCCAGCAGCGGATCGTGTTCGCGGGTGCTGCCGGCGCCCAGGCCGCCGAGGGTGATCAACGCCGCGCCGGCGAAACCCAGCAGGGCCGGGCGGCCCTCGTCGCCCCGGACGAAGGCCCGCAGGCGCCCCAGAGTCCCCGGTGTGGTCGCGGTCGGTGCGGTCATCGTGCGCCTAGGCCGACCGGTGGGCGGCCAATCCGGCGAGCTCGGTCAGCCCGGATTTGGCGGGCCGGTTGATCGGCGCGTGCTCGAGATCCTCAAGCGCACGCGTGGTCAGCGCGCCGATACGGTCCTCGACCGCGGCCAGTGCCCCCACCGAGATGATCACCGCACACAACTCGGCGACGTCAGCGTCGGTGAGGTCCGTGCCGACCGAGGTGCGCAGCAGGTCGGCCGCAGCGGGATCGGCGCGCTCGGCGCGCTCGACGGCCTCGGCCAGCAGCACCGTCCGCTTGCCCGATCGCAGGTCGTCGCCGGACGGCTTGCCGGTGACGACCGGGTCGCCGAACACACCCAGCACGTCGTCGCGCAACTGGAACGCGATCCCGAGGTCGGTACCGACGCGGTGGAAGACGGCCTGGACATCCGGGCGATCGGCCGCGGCGGCGGCGCCGAGCTGCAATGGCCGGGTCACGGTGTAGGAGGCCGTCTTGTAGGTGTTGACGTTCATCGCCGATTCGATCGAGTACGTGCCGCTGGACTCCGCAACGATGTCGAGGTATTGGCCGCCCAGCACTTCGGTGCGGATATCGGACCAGACCTGCTGCACGCGGCGCCGGTCCTCGGCCGGCAACGCTGCACCGGCGACGATGTCGTCGGCCCACACCAGGGAGAGATCGCCGAGCAGGATCGCCGCCGAGCGGCCGAACTGATCCGCCGATCCGCGCCAGCCCCGGCCCCGGTGCAATGCCGCGAAGTGCATGTGCGCGGTCGGCATGCCACGGCGGGTGGCCGATTCGTCGATGACGTCGTCGTGCACCAGTGCGCAGGCGTGCAGTAGTTCCAACGCGGAGAACAGCCGGAGCACCTCGGTGCCGACCCGGGCCTCGGGATCGGGAGTGACGGCCCGGTAACCCCAGTAGGCGAACGCCGGGCGCATGCGTTTGCCGCCGCGCAAGACGAAGTCTTCGAGGATGGCGATGAGTCCGTCGTAGTCGGTGCCGATATAGGCGGCATTTTCCCGGCGGCCGGCCAGATATCCCCGGAGCTGTTCGGTGACGGCGCCGGCCAATTCTCCGGCCGACGGCGCTGCGTGCAGGCTCAGCGCGAGACCCCTCTCTCCGGGCTGGGCCCGGGTGCTGGCAAGCCTAGATTTCTTCGCCCGGCTGGGCAGGAGCGAACCGCGGCGAGGACCGGTCACGGTCGCGCCACGCCAGGGCGCCGATGATTCCGGCGACCAGGCAGGCGGCGAGCCCCAGCCAGAGCGCCGCGGCGGCGAAGGAACGGGTGCTGGGGTCGGTGAATGCCGACTGGGCGCTCATCGTCGTGACGGTGCCGGGCTTGAGTGTCCACACCACCGAGTTGGCGTCGATCCGCTCGCCGTTGGTCGAGGTCACCTCGCCGGGGAAGGCGGCGCTGAAGGTCACATCGGATTCGGGGTCGGTGACGTTGGTCAGGTCGACCCGGCCCTCCAGGATGACCAGGTTGCCGGCACGCCGCAGGGAGATGTCCACCCCGCTCGCGTCGCGGCTCAGGTTGGCCAACTGGGGCAGTTCGGCGAAGGTCAGGTCGGCGAAGGTGGCCCGCGATCCGACGTAGCCGTCCGCCTCGTAGGACGAGACCGAGAGCTTCTGGCTGAAGCCCATGTTCTGATCGAACTGCGGGCCCTTGTCGTCCTTGTTGCGTGGTTTCACGGCCGCGACGATGTCGCCCGATACCGTGTCGTCGGCGGACACCACGATCGAGGCGTTCACCTTCAGGCAGCCGGCCAGCAGAGGCGCGACGAACAGCAGCAACAACGCCAGCACCCGCAGGCGTGTGCCGCGGGAACCCACCAGTGACGCCACGAAAGGTATCGTGCCAGACCCGCGCCGCGGCGGTGTCACTGCAGGGGCAGTGTCCGGCCCAGAATGGCGAACGCGCGGGGGTCGCCGGCAAAGTGGTAACCGCGCATGACGTCGGTGAATCCCAGCCGGCGATAGAGCCGCCAGGCACGGTTGGCCTCCCCGTTCGTCTCCGGTGTGGACAACAGCACATGGGCTTCGGGGCGCTCGCTGAGCAATCGGCGCGCCAGTGCCTCGCCGAGGCCGCGTCCCTGCGCCGCGGGATGGATGTGCAATTCGGTCAACTCGAAGTAGTTGCTGGTCAACCGGGAGATCTCGGGGCTGGGCAGTCCGACGCGGTGCAGGCCCCGCACCACCTGTTGCTGCCACCACTGATCCGGTGCGCCGCGATACCCGTAGGCCACCCCGAGCAGGGGGGCGCTGGCCAGGTGTTCGGACCCGGGAGGATCGGCGGCGGTCACCTCCACCACCGCCACCGCGCGCCAACCGGGGCGGCGGCTGTGCTCCAGCCACATCGAGGCTCGCTGATTCTCGGTGCCGCGGGGGTAGTGCATGGCGTCGACGTAGACGCCCAGAGCCTCGCCGAGACGCCGGTGCATGTCGGCCGGCGACAAGTCGATCAGGAAGGCCGGCACCGTCGCCCTCCGTCCGTCGAGGCTTTCACCCACCCCGTCATTATGGTCACCGCGGGCCGGCGCCTCGCCCACTCGTGACGGACGCCTTACGTGAAATCGACCGATGCTGACAACGTGCCGCGCGAGGCTATGATCCTTTCGGGCGCCGGATACCGATCCGGTGCTCAAACGGGGTGGTAAGGGCCAACCTCACCTCGTATCATGTGGGTACCCGCCGGGCTCCGGCCGCGGCGGTGATGAGATTTTCCAGCCGCGCGGCAAGGAGGGACGGATGCCACTCTCCGATCATGAGCAGCGAATGCTCGATCAGATCGAGAGCGCTCTCTATGCCGAGGACCCCAAGTTCGCCTCGAGCGTGCGCGGCGGGACACTTCGCGCGCCGTCCACCCGGCGCCGGTTACAAGGCGCGGGATTGTCCCTGCTCGGCCTGGCCATGCTGGTCTCCGGTGTGGCGTTCAAGGCGACCATGATCGCCGGCTTCCCCGTTCTGTCCGTGTTGGGCTTCGTGGTGATGTTCGCCGGCGTGGTGTTCGCCGTGACCGGGCCCCCGGTGGCCGGCGGTCGCGAGCGCGGTACCGCACCCGGCCCGTCCCGGCAGCGTCGCGGCAAGACGGCGGGCGGCGGATCCTTCACCAGTCGGATGGAAGATCGCTTCCGCCGCCGTTTCGACGAGTAGGAACCCCGGCGCCGGGCCGTTCGTCGCATAAAGATCTGATCTCCCCGGATCGACGCCGTCGGCGCGGTCCGCGCGCTGGTTCCCCACGATCGTCCCCCACTGGGCCCCACTCGGGCCGTAGCCCTGTCTGAGCTGGCCGGTCGCGGTCATCTGCGGTGCCCCGGACGTCGCCCAACACCTCCTTGTGGAAGAAGGTGGGCGACATCGACCATTTTTGGCCCTTATCGTGGAGCAAAGTGGGGCAATGTGGGGTATCGTGGCGGCAGCGGGGTGACCGGCATCCCGGGGTCGGCGAGGTGCGGAAGGAGACGTGCGACGCATGTTTCTGGGCACCTACACACCCAAGTTGGACGACAAGGGCAGGTTGACGCTGCCGGCCAAGTTTCGCGACGCGCTCTCGGGAGGGCTGATGGTCACCAAGAGCCAGGACCACAGCCTTGCGGTCTACCCGCGTGCCCAGTTCGAACAACTGGCCCGACGTGCCGCGGCGACCTCGCGGAGCAACCCGGAGGCCCGTGCCTTCCTGCGCAATCTGGCGGCGGGCACCGATGAGCAGCACCCCGACACCCAGGGCCGCATCACGCTGTCCGCCGACCACCGTCGCTACGCACAGCTCACGAAGGACTGCGTGGTGATCGGAGCGGTGGACTTCCTGGAGATCTGGGACGCCGGCGCCTGGCAGGACTATCAGCAGACCCACGAAGAGAACTTCTCCGCGGCCAGTGATGACGCGCTCAGCGACATTATTTGAGCCCGGGGTGCAGCGGCGCGCCCGTGCAGCGTGGCCTCTGCCCGAAACGACCCTGGCGTACTTCCCCGACGCCAGGTTCGAGACGGACAGGGACCTCGCTGCAGGGGCGCCGCCGCGCCGAACCGGAGGTTGCGCGGTGCTCGACCCTGGCGCCCACGGACACGTTCCGGTCCTGCTGGAACGATGTGTCGAACTGCTCGCCCCAGCGCTTACCCGCACCGCGCCGGACGGCGCGGGGGCGGTGCTGGTCGACGCCACGCTGGGAGCCGGCGGCCACGCCGAACGGTTCCTCGACGGGTTCGCCGGATTGCGGTTGATCGGGCTGGACCGCGACCCCGACGCGCTGGCGATCGCCGGGCGTCGACTGGCCCGCTTCGGCGACCGCGTCCATCTGGTGCGCACCCGTTATGACGGGATCGCCGCGGCTCTGGGCGAGGGCGGGCTAGCGGCGGCCGGATCGGTGGACGGGGTGCTGTTCGACCTGGGTGTCTCCTCGATGCAGCTGGACCGCCCGGAGCGGGGGTTCTCGTACTCCCAGGACGCGCCGCTGGACATGCGGATGGATCCCGGTGCCGAACTCACCGCCGCGGTGATCCTCAACACCTACGACCGCGCGCACCTCACCGAGGTCCTGCGCCGATTCGGGGAGGAGAAATTCGCCTCCCGGATCGCCGGATTCATCGTCGAGCGGCGGCGGAAGAGGCCGTTCACCCGCACCGGTGAACTGGTCGAGACCCTCTACGAGGCGATTCCCGCACCTGCCCGCCGGACCGGCGGGCACCCGGCCAAGCGGACCTTCCAGGCGCTGCGGATCGCGGTCAATGCCGAACTCGATTCGCTGACCGCGGCGCTACCGGCGGCGCTGCGCGCGGTGCGTCCCGGTGGGCGAGTCGCCGTGATGGCCTATCAGTCGCTCGAGGACCGGATCGTCAAGACCACGTTCGCCGCGGCGACGGCCTCGCGCAGCCCCGCGGGGCTGCCGGTGGAACTGCCCGGCCACGGACCGGAGTTCGTGGCGGTGACCCGGGGCGCCGAGCGCGCCGACCCGGGGGAGATCGACGAGAACCCGCGCAGCGCCCCGGTTCGTCTGCGTGTCATCGAGCGGGTAGAGGGAGAGGACTCCTGATGAAGGTCGGGCACAGGTCAGGTAGCCGCAAGGACTCCAAAGACTCCGGCGAGACCGTCGCCACGGCGTCGGGGCGCAGGGCCGCCCGGGGCGCCGCAACGGCGTCGGCGCGCGGCCGCGACGCCGAGGGTTCGGCGCGTCAACGCCGCGGGGCCGAGTCGGGGGAGAGCC
>SYAB01000430.1 GCA_005787665.1 Actinomycetota bacterium | reverse complement strand
TCGGCGTCCATGGCCACCATCAGCCGGTCCCGGCTGACCTTGGCCAGCACGCTGGCGGCCGCGATACAGGCCGCGGCCGCGTCGCCGCCCACCACCGGCAGCGAGGGCACCGCCAGCCCGGGAACCCGGAAGCCGTCGGACAGGACATACCCGGGCCGCGCCGCCAGACCGGCCACGGCTCGTCGCATCCCTTCGATGTTGGCGGCGTGCACTCCGCAGCGGTCCACGTCGGCGGCCGCGATGAACACCACGTGATAGGCCAAGGCGTAGCGATGGATCAAGGGGAAGAGTTCCTCGCGGGTCTTCTCGGTGAGCCTCTTGGAGTCGTCGAGTGCGGCAAGACTCTCGAAGCGATTCGGTCCCAGTACACAGGCGGCGATCACCAGTGGCCCCGCGCATGCGCCGCGACCCACCTCGTCAACCCCTGCGACGGGGCCCAGCCCACTGCGGTAGAGCGCCGACTCGAGGGTCCGCAGTCCCGAGGCACGCCGGATCACCGTGCGCGGCGGCCAGGTGGCCGACTCGGTCCTCCCGGGGGCCATCTCAACCCTGCTGGGGGTCGACCGTGGTGACACCGCCCCAGCGTGACGGGGGCCATGCGATGAAGCGAGCCTTGCCGATCACGTGGTCCACCGGCACGGTGCCCGTCACCGGATCCCCGGTACATAAAATCCCCTTCTGCGCCTCCGCCGGGGAGCTGGTGCAGTGCGCCCGGGAATCGGCGGAGTGGGTGCGGTTGTCTCCCATCACCCAGAGGCGGTCCTCGGGTACCCGCACCGGACCGAACTCATTGCCCAGACACGGGTAGACCGCCGGGTCGGCCATCATCGTGGCGGGATCGAGATAGGGCTCCGCCAAGGGCTTGCCGTCCACGGTCAATCCGGTGTCCGCGCGGCACTGAACGGTTTGTCCGCCCACCGCGATGATCCGCTTGACCAGATCGTTCTCGTCGGGGGGAACGAACCCGATGAACGACAGCGCGTTCTGCACCCAACGGATGGCGTCGTTGTCGGACCGGATCGACTTGTACCCGACGTTCCAGTTGGGCGGGCCCTTGAACACGACGACGTCGCCGGGTTCGGGCGAGCCGAACCGGTAGGTCAGCTTGTCGACCATGATGCGGTCGCCGACGCAGCCCTTGCAGCCGTGCAGAGTGGGCTCCATCGACTCCGATGGGATCAGGTAGGGGCGCGCCACGAACGTGAGCATGACGTAGTACAGAAGCACCGCGGTGCCGACCAGAACTAAGCCCTCACGCAGCGCGGAGTGTTTCTTTGCGGCCTTCCCCGGTTTCTCCGGAGCATCCGCAGCCTGCTCGGCGCTCGAATCGGGGGGATCGGGGGTCGCTGTCACGGGACCAGCGTAGCCATCACGCGGCTCGAAACCCCGCTACCCACGTCGGAATCCCGGCGCTGCTCGCCCCGGGGCGGAGAAGCTCAGCGCTTCTCCTTGATCTTGGCCTTCTTCCCGCGCAGTTCACGCAGGTAATACAGCTGGGCGCGGCGAACGTCGCCACGGGTGACGACCACGATGTGACCGAGATTGGGCGAGTGCACCGGGAAGGTTCGCTCGACACCGACGCCGTAGCACTCCTGGCGCACCGTGAAAGTCTCACGAACACCGCCGCCGGAGCGCCGCAGCACGACGCCCTTGAACACCTGGACGCGCTGCTTGTTGCCCTCGATAACCTTCACGTGGACGTTGACGGTGTCGCCAGGGCCGAAGGCGGGGATGTCGTCGCGAAGCGACGCCTGGTCGACGAAGTCGAGAGTGTTCATCTCCGGAGAGTTCCTTGCGGTCGGGCTTCGGGGATCTGTCCGGCGCGTGGGCGCCTGGCAGTACCGAGCAGGGTGGTCGGATATGTCGCAGCAGGCGGCGGAACGGCCCGCGCGAACAACCTCATCATTGTGCCAGATCGGCGGCCCGGGACGAAATCGCCCGCGGCGTCGACCGACCCGCCCGGACCGGAACCGTTCGCCGTCCCGAGGTGTGTGCGGTGTACAAAGAGCGCGGCTACCCTGACCCTTACCGGGCGTCGACTGGGGTGGGCCCGACCAGCCGCGTTCGCCCGAACGCGTCCGCCGACCCGAGGAGAGGGTAATGCGTCGCCGACGGTCGATGATCCTCTCCGCCGGTGCGGTCCTGATGGCGCTACTCCTGGTGGGTGCGTCCTCCGCGGAGTTGTTGGCGGGCCGCTCGGAGCCGATGACCCTGCTGGCCGCGCGCCCCACAGCACCCCCGCCGGCCGCGCTGCCGGATCCGACGGCCGCCCTCGGGGTCCTCGCGCGCAAGGCCACCGCCGAAGCCGAGCGCCGCGGGGCCGATATCAGCTTCACCCTGATCGATCGTCAGACCGGCCGATTGGTCTCCGGTGGCGACAAAGCCCCATTCCCGATCGCCTCGGTGGCCAAGCTGTTCATCGCCGACGACCTGCTGCTGCAGATCGCCCAGAAAAGGACCGGGCTCAGCCCGCAGGACCGGCGCGCGCTCGAGATGATGCTGCGGTCCTCCGATGACTTCGCGGCCGGGGAATTCTGGGTGCGCGACGGCGGTAACGCGGTCATCACCCGGGTCGCGAAACGCTACACGCTCACCGACACCACCGTGCCCTACAACGGCGACTGGTGGAACACCATGAGCACCACGGCCGATCTGGCCCGCTACTACGACATGTTGCTCGACGGTACGGGTGGCCTACCGCCAGAGTACGCGGCCATCATCCTCTCCAACCTGGCCGCATCCACTCCCGTGGGTGTGGACGGCTATCCACAGCGGTTCGGCATCCCCGACGGCCTGTACGCCGAACCTGTTGCGGTGAAGCAGGGTTGGATGTGCTGTTGGGGACCGAACAACCAGGTGCACCTCTCGACCGGCGTGGTGGGACCGCAACGGCGCTTCGTGATCGCGATCGCGTCCATGCAGCCCGCCGATGAGGTCACCGCGCGCAACACCCTCACCGAGGTCCTCAAGACCATGTTCCCCGGCGGACGAATCACTCCTTAGCCGATCAGGTCGGGCCGGCGTTCGCGGGTTCGGGCCATCCCCTGATCGCGCCGCCACGCCGCGATCCGCGCGTGATCGCCGGACAGCAGGACCGACGGGACCTCCAGGCCGCGCCAGCGGGGTGGCCGGGTGTAACTCGGCCCCTCCAACAGTCCCTCGTACTGCTCCGAGTGCGAATCGTTCTGGTGGGAAAGCGGATTGCCGATCACATCGGGCAGCAGCCGGACCACCGCCTCGATCATCACCAGCGCGGCCGCCTCACCGCCGGCCAGCACATAGTCACCGATCGAGACCTCTTCGACCCGCATCCGGGTGGCGGCATCCTCGGCGACGCGCTGGTCGATACCCTCGTACCGGCCGCAGGCGAAGACCAGGTGCCGCTCCGCGGTCCAGCGCTGCGCCCGCGCCTGGTTGAACAACTCCCCGGCCGGTGTCGGGATCACCAGAAGCGTCTCGCCGGTGCAGATCTCGTCAAGAGCATCACCCCATACCGGTGCCCTCATCACCATTCCGGGTCCGCCGCCGTAGGGTGCGTCATCCACTGAATGGTGCACATCATGGGTCCAGCGACGCAGGTCGTGCACCCCGAAATCGACGATCCCGGTCTCGATCGCCCGGCCCGGCAAGGACTGTCGCACCGGGTCCAGATAGCCGGGGAAGATCGTGATGACGTCGATACGCATCAGGAGGATTCCAGATCCAGCAAGCCGTCCGGAGGGTCGATCTCGATCATCCTGTCGGCCAGCGACACCGAGGTCACGATCGAGCGGACGAAGGGCACCAGCACCTCGCCACCGGAATCGGCGCGCACCGAGAGCAACTCGCCGCCCGGGGTGTGCAGCACCTCTGTCACGGTGCCCACCGCGCGACCGTCGACCGTACGAACACCCAGGCCTTCCAGTTGATGGTCGTAGAACTCGTCGGGGTCCTCGATTGCCGGCAATTCACCGGAGTCGACGACGAACAGTCCCCCGCGCAGCGCGTCCGCGCCATCCCGATCGACCACCCCGCGCAGTCGCAACAGAAGCCGACCGCCGTGCGGCCGGACCGATTCGATGACGACGGGGGTCTCCCCACCGCCGCGGGACCGCTTGAGCCGCAGGGATTTTCCCGTGGCGAAACGCACCTCCGGATCGTCGGTCCGGATGTCGACGACGACCTCGCCGGTGACGCCGTGCGCCCTGGCGATCCGCCCGACCACCAATTCCACTACTGGTCGGTGTCCACCACGTCGACGCGGATGCCGCGGCCGCCGATACCGGCCACCAGGGTTCGCAGCGCCGTGGCGGTGCGCCCGCCGCGGCCGATCACCTTGCCGAGATCGTCGGGATGGACGTGTACCTCGACGGTCCGGCCGCGCCGGTTGGTCACCATATCGACGCGGACGTCATCGGGGTTGTCGACGATCCCGCGCACCAGGTGCTCGACCGCGTCGACCACGACGGAACTCATTCTGCTGTGGTCTCGCCGGCGTCAGCGGCCGGCTCAGCGGCTTCGGCCGACTCGGCGGCAGGCTCGGCGGCCTCAGCGGTGGTGGCCTCGGCGGACTCGGCCTTCTTGGCCGGAGCCTTCTTCTTCTTCAGCTGGGCGGCCTCGCCGGTCGGGGCGCCATCGGCATTGGCCAGCGCGGCATTGAACAGCTCAAGTTTGCTGGGCTTGGGCTCGGCCACCTTCAGCGTGCCCTCCGCACCGGGCAGGCCCTTGAACTTCTGCCAATCGCCGGTGATCTTGAGCAGTTTGAGAACCGGTTCCGTGGGCTGGGCACCGACCGACAGCCAGTACTGGGCTCGCTCGGAATCGACCTCGATCAGGCTCGGCTCTTCCTTGGGGTGGTAGCGGCCGATGACCTCGATGGCGCGGCCGTCGCGGCGGGTGCGGGCGTCGGCGACCGAGATGCGGTACTGGGGATTACGGATCTTGCCAAGCCGGGTGAGCTTGATTTTGACAGCCATGAAAAGAGCGTCTCCTCGGTGTCACGCTGCAATTCAGCGATCCCGGCGGGATGCCGGATCCGGTTTTGCCTCGCGTGGGCGGCCTAAGGCCAGCCGCTGATTCTGCCAGAAGGCACCGCGACGACGGAAATCGCGGGACCGCTCAGACCAGCTTGTCCAGGCATTTGGCTTCCACCCGCCGGGTCATCCGCCAGCCCTGCGCGGTGCGGACGAACTCGTCGTCGTACCACAACGCGCAGAACAGGATCCTTCCGTCATCGCTGAGTTGCATGGGGTTGAAGCACATCGTGCGCCCGGCCGCGGTGTCGCCGTCCAGCCGGATGTCGAAGTTACCGATCAGATGGTAGTAGGCGGGAAAGTTCGGCAAGACCTCGGCGAGCCAGGCCTTGACCTGCGGATAGGGCCCGTCGATCCCACCCATCGCCCGGTAGTCGATATAGGCCTCGGGAGTGAAGATCCGGTCGAGGTCGTCGAATCGTCGCTGGTCGATCGCGGTCGAGTAGTCCACCAGCAGCTGCTGGATCTCCAACCGGTCCGAAATCTCCGCAAGGCTCAGCATGTGGAGATTCAACACCGACACGGCGGTCCGAGCCCAGCGGATAGGCTCTTTCGCCATGGCTAGGCTCGTGGCCGCTCTCGCGGCGTCCGTCACCGTCATCGGCACCATCGTCATCGGGGGTGGTATCGGGGGTGGTATCGCCCCTGCATCGGCCGAACCGAACGTGCAGCCGGTGGGGTCGGTGCCCATTCCGGACGGTCCGGCGCCATCGTGGATCATCGCCGACCTCGACACCGGCCAGGTGCTCGCCGGGCGCGACATGTACAGCGCCCGTCCTCCCGCCAGCACCATCAAGGTTCTGCTGGCTCTCACCGCGCTGGACGAACTCAGCCTGGACTCCACGGTCGTCGCCAACCCGGCCAGCACCCAGGTCGAGTGCAACTGCGCCGGGGTCAAGGCCGGCCAGTCCTACACCGTCGGCCAGCTGCTGGACGGTGCCCTGCTGGTGTCGGGCAACGACGCCGCCAACACCCTGGCCGACATGCTCGGCGGCTATGACGTCGCGGTGGACAAGATGAACGCCAAGGCGGCCTCCATCGGAGCCTTCGACACCCACGCCACCAGCCCATCGGGACTCGACGGCCCCGGCGGCACCGGCTGGACCTCGCCGCACGACCTGGCGGTCATCTTCCGAGCCGCGATGGCCAACCCCGCCTTCGCGTTCATCACCGCCCAGCCCTCGGCACCGTTCCCGACCGAGTCCGGCATCCGGCCGCTGATCAACCAGGACGAGTTGCTGTTCCGCTATCCCGGCGCGATCGGCGGCAAGACCGGCTACACCCACGCCGCCCGCAAGACCTTCGTCGGCGCGGCCCAGCGTGACGGCCGCCGACTCGTCATCGCGATGATGTACGGCCTGGTCCGCGAGGGCGGGCCGACCTACTGGGACCAGGCGGCGGCCCTGCTGGACTGGGGTTTCGCCCAGCCCCCCTCGCAGTCCGTGGCGATGCTCTGAGCCGCGATCAGCGGTTGAAGCCCGGAGTCGCGGCGAGACCCTCGGTGATCTGGAACGGCGCCGGCGCGATGATCTGCGGGGTGGCCACGATGGCCGGGTCCGTCTCGACGGGCATCGCAGCCTCGGCGGCCCCCGCACCCGCGGCCGCCTCGGGCAGCATCGACCGCTCCGGGGTGGGGAGGGGCTCGGGCAGCGGCGGGGCCTCCCAGAAGCCTTCCAGCGGCATCTCGCCGGGAACCCAGGCCAGGATGTCGCGAACGCCGTCGTTCCAGACGACGCTATTGGGCACCGGGCCCACGACGTCGAAGTACAGCACGCCCATGTTCGACGCTCCGGGGATGGCCGGGTAGAAGAGACCCTTCTCGGTGCGGGCGCCGAAGCGCTCGATCATCGGGTTGGTATTGCCTCCGAAACCATCGACGAACAGCTTCGCGGAGTAGAGCGTGCCGTTGTGCGGCACCGGATCGTTGCTCTGCCCGAAGTCCATCACGGTGTAGCCGATATAGGGGAATCCGTTGGGCCCGTTCAGCCGCTCCTGCTCCCCGAAGACCTTGATGTTGTCGGCCGCCATTGCCGGCGTCGCGGTGACGGTACCGACACCCGCGGCGACCACTGCCGCAGCGACGACCCCGGCCAACTTCCTGATATCCACCCTGTCTCCCTCGTTCGTGACTTCACACCGACTACCCGTTCGCCAGTGAGGGTATCTGGCCTTCGGTGACCGCGAAAGTCGAGACGCGAACCCGCGGCGGCGCAACCAATCGGAGACCCCGGCGAGCCCGCACCGAGGCCTCGCCCGATTACGCTCCGCACCCATGGCTGTGTCCCCCGGTCGGCGACGGCGCGCGGCGCTGGCGGCGGTCGCGATAATGCTGCTGCCGCTCATGCCCGCACCTGCGGCTGCCGAACCCCTTGCCGAGCCCGCCGCCGCGGCGGCCCCGGACGGCCCGGCGGCGGCGTGGCTGGTCGCCGACCTGGTCAGCGGTGAGATCATCGGCGGTAAGGACCCCTACGGGTCCTACGCCCCGGCCAGCACGATCAAGGCTTTGCTGGCGATGGTGGTGTTCGACCGGCTCGGCGTGGACGCCGCCGCGCGGGCGACCGCGGCGCAGACCGATGTGGAATGTTCCTGCGTGGGCCTGGTGCCCGGCCAGGTGTACACGGCGCGCCAACTGCTCGACGCACTGTTGATGGTGTCGGGCAACGACGCGGCGAACATGCTGGCCGACATGCTGGGTGGGACCCCCTCGGCGATCGCGCTGATGAACGCCAAAGCCCAGCAGGTGGGAGCGCGCGGCACCCGGGCCGGTTCCCCGTCCGGGCTGGACGGACCCGGCTGGGAGTCGGTGACCACACCGCACGACCTGGCGGTGATCTACCGCGCGGCGCTGGGCTATCCGTTGTTCGCCCAGATCCTCCATCAATCCGCGGCCGTGTTCCCGGATGGCGCCGGCGGCCTGAAGCAGATCAGCAGTCGCGATCGCCTGCTACCGAACTATCCGGGCTACATCGGCGGGAAGACCGGCTACACCCTGCTCGCCAAGGAGACCTACGTCGGGATGGCGCAGCGGGACGGGCGCCGGCTTGTCGTGGTCCAGATGTACGGCAGCGACGAACTCTGGGATCAGGGCCGCGCCCTCTTCGACTGGGGGTTCAGCCGCTAGGGCTGATCTCAGCAGACCCGCCCGCGCAGGATGATCCGGTCGGGGTTCGACAGCACCGCTGGCCCGGACCGCGGATCGGCGGAGAAACACAGCAGGTCCGCCGAGGCGCCCTCGGCCAGCCCCGGACGCCCGAGCCAGCGCCGGGCGTCCCAGCACGCCGCCCCCAGCGCATCGGTCGGCGACATCCCGATCCCCTTGAGCGCCTCCACCTCGTGGGCGATGAGGCCGTGCGCGATGCTGCCGCCGGCGTCGCTGCCGGCGTAGATCGGGATTCCGGCCTCCCGGGCGGCGCCGAGTCGCCGACCACGACGGGCGTACAGGTCACGCATGTGCGCCGCATAGGCGGGGAACTTCGTCGCGGCATCGGCGAATCCGGGAAAGTTGTCGATATTGATCAGCGTCGGCACCAGGGCCGTGCCGCGATCGGCCATCATCGCGACGGTGTCCTCGGTCAGTCCGGTGCCGTGTTCGATGCAGTCGACACCCGCGGCGATCAGGCCGGGCAGGGCGTCCTCACCGAAGACATGCGCGGTGACCCTCGCGCCTTCGGCGTGGGCGGCCGTCACGGCGGCCACCAGGACCTCGTCGGACCACAACGGGGCCAGATCCCCTATCGAACGGTCGATCCAGTCCCCGACCACCTTCACCCAGCCGTCTCCTCGGCGGGCCTGCTCGGCAATCGCCCCGGGAAGCTGCCACTCATCGTCGAGTTCGACGGCGTAGCCCCTGGAGTAGCGCTTCGGCCGCGCGAGATGCCTTCCCGCCCTAATGATCCGGGGAAGGTCGTGGTGGCTGTCCAGGATGCGGGTGTCGGTCGGCGACCCGCAATCGCGCAGCAGCAGAGCACCCGCGTCGCGGTCCGCCTCGGCCTGGCCGATCGCCTCGTCGATACCGACGGCACCCTCCGGTCCCAGACCGACGTGACAGTGCGCGTCGACCAGACCCGGGATGATCCAGCCACCGTCACCGCCGTCGAACACCGTCTCGGCGCCGGCGACCGGGTCGCCGCGCAGCACACCGTCGGCGATCCACCACTGCACGGTCTGCCCGTCGGGCAGCGCGCGGCCCCGCACGTGCAGCGGCGGCGGGGCGTTCACGTCACTTGTTGCCGGGGAACTTCAGCTGTGACAGGTCGAAGCCGGCCAGCCCGGGCGGCAGCTCGTTGAGGCCCTCCGGCATCTGGGACAGATCAGGGAAGCCTTCCGGCATGCCCGACCCGAAGAGCGGGTTGCGTGATTTCGCCGGCGTCGGGCCGCCCCGGCTCGCACCCTTCTTGCCCTTCTTCTTGGCGTTCTTGGCATTGCGTTTGGAGGAGCGCCGGGCAAACGGCATCCCCATGGCGCCCGCCATCTGCGACATCATTTTGCGCGCCTCGAAGAACCGGTCCACCAGCTGGTTGACCTCCGACACGCTCACCCCCGAGCCGTTGGCGATACGCAGCCGTCGCGAGGCGTTGATGATCTTCGGATCGGCCCGCTCCTGCGGTGTCATACCGCGGATGATGGCCTGCACGCGGTCGAGGTGGGAGTCGTCGACGGCGGCCAGCGCGTCCTTCATCCCGGCTGCTCCGGGCAGCATCCCCAGCAGGTTGCCAATCGGACCCATCTTGCGGATCATCAGCATCTGCTCGAGGAAGTCCTCCAGCGTCAGCTCGCCGGAACCGATCTTGGCGGCGGCCTCCTCGGCCTTCTGGGCGTCGAAGACCTGCTCGGCCTGCTCGATCAGCGACAGGACGTCGCCCATACCCAG
>SYAB01000429.1 GCA_005787665.1 Actinomycetota bacterium | reverse complement strand
GGCGGCGGGGGCGGACTCCACGACCGGGGCGGGTTCCACCGCGGGGGTCTCGGGTGCCGCCTCAACCGGGGGCACCACCTCAGCCTCGGCCTCGGTCACCCCCCCGCGGGCCGGGGCCACCACATCCGGCGCCGCGACGGCGGCCGCGCGGGGCGACTTGCCGGCGAGTGCCGCGGCCAGTTGCGGGGAGGGTGTCGCGGCCGCGGTGAGCGGGGCGATGCCCAGCACCGAGGACACGAAGGTGGTGACCGCGCCGATGAAGTTGCCGGGGGTCTCGATGACGCTCACCACGAACATCACCGTCGCCGAGATGATCGGCTGCAGGGCCTGGTAGATGTTGCCGACCTGGGCGCTGAGTTCGGGCGCCCAGAACAGGAAGTCCTGCAACACCTGGACGCCGAACGACGCCCATCCCTCCAGCGCGGCATAGAGATCCGTCGCGAACGACGTCAACGCCACGTTCTCGACGGAGACGGCCGGGATCTCGACCGTGGGCTGGGCCAGCGTCACCGCGGGCGGAGCGACCAGCGTCGGGCCCATGACCACCACACCGGTGGCCGCCAGGGCCACACCCGGAACCAACAGATGACGAAGCGCAACGCTCACGGTCAAACCTCCTCGACGACGTTCGGTGTTGCGGCCATGATGGCACCCCGTCGACCCTTGAGCAAACCTGATAACTGGATGATTACGTCTTCGTTGCAGCTTGAGATAATGGCTTGTCAGAATCAGCAAAGTTATTGGTGGACTTGGCATCCCGACGCCGAACGCGCTCTACAGTTGCCTCATGGCCCCAACCAACCGTCTCTACTTCCGCCAACTACTCTCCGGCCGCGACTTCGCCGCCGGGGACCCGATCGCCGAGCAGATGCGCAACTTCGCCTACCTGATCGGCGACCGGGAGACCGGGGAGGCGGTGGTGGTCGATCCGGCCTACGCGGCCGGCGACCTGCTCGACACCCTCGAGGCCGATGGGATGACGCTGTCGGGAGTGCTGGTCACCCACCACCACCCCGACCACGTCGGCGGGTCGATGATGGGCTTCACCCTCAAGGGCCTCGCCGAACTGCTCGAGCGGGTCAGCGTGCCGGTGCATGTCAACACCCATGAGGCGCAATGGGTTTCGCGGGTGACCGGGATTCCGATGAGTGATCTGACCTCTCATCAGCACGGCGACCGGGTCGGCGTCGGCGATATCGAGATCGAGCTGCTGCACACCCCGGGCCACACCCCGGGCAGCCAGTGCTTCCTGCTCGACGGGCGACTGGTCGCCGGTGACACGCTGTTCCTGGACGGCTGCGGGCGCACCGACTTCCCCGGCGGGGACGTCGACGAGATGTTCCGCAGTCTGCAGCAGCTGGCCGGGCTGGCCGGTGACCCGACGGTGTTCCCCGGTCACTGGTACTCCATGGAACCCAGCGCCAGCCTCTCGGAGGTCAAGGCCACCAACTACGTCTACCGGGTGTCGGACCTGGAGCAGTGGCGCTCGCTGATGGGCGGATAACCGCTCAGCGGGGGGCCACCTATCGGCCACAGCCTGCTCGGTAACGTCATGGTCCACCACCGGACGACCTCGAGGAGCACCCATGAGCGTGACCTACCGCCGCGACGAGTCGATCGCCGTGATCACGATGGATGACGGCAAGGTCAACGCCCTCGGACCGGCCATGCTGGCCGCCATCGAGAGCGCCCTGGACCAGGCCGAGAGCGAGGACGCCGGCGCGGTGGTGATCGCCGGCAACGAACGGGTGTTCAGCGGCGGCTTCGACCTGAAGGTGTTCCGTTCCGGCGACGTGCAGGCCTCCATCGAGATGCTCAAGGCCGGCTTCGAGTTGTCGCACCGATTGCTGTCCTTCCCCAAGCCGGTCGTGGCCGCCTGCACCGGGCATGCGATCGCCATGGGTTCGTTCCTGGCCTGCAGCACCGACCACCGCATCGCGGCGCCGGGTTACAACTTCCAGGCCAACGAGGTCGTCATCGGCATGGTCCTGCCCTACCCGGCGTTGGAGGTGCTCAAGTTGCGCCTGACCCGGTCGGCCTATCAGCAGGCCGTCGGGCTGGCGAAGAACTTCTTCGGCGAGACCGCGCTGGCCGGCGGCTGGGTGGACGAGATCGCCATGCCGGAGATGGTGCTGGAGCGCGCCCTGGAGGCCGCCCACGAGTTCACCACCACGCTCAACGCCAAGGCGCACTACGGCTGCAAGATGCGGGCCCGCCAGGAGACCCTCGACGCCATCCGCGCCGGCATCGACAACATCCACACCGAGTTCGGGCTGTAAACGGTTGACCCGCTTCGCCGGCCGGGTCGCGGTCGTCACCGGTGCCGGGGCGCCGGACGGGATCGGGGCGGCCGTCGCCGCCGAAATCGTCGCCGGGGGCGGGGCCGTCGTACTGGGCGCCACCTCGCCGCGGATCCATGATCGGGCTGCCGAACTGGGTGGGGCTGCCGTCGGCGTGGTCGGTGACCTGACCACTGAGGCCGGCGCAGCAGAATTGGTACGCACCGCCGTCGAGCGTTGGGGGCGGCTGGACATCCTGGTCAACAATGCCGGAATGACCTCGGTTGCAGCGGGTTCGGACACCGATGCCGACGTCGCCCGGCTGTCCCTGACGGACTGGGACGCGGCGATGGCGCGGAACCTGACGACGGCATTTCTGATGTGCCGCGCGGCCGTGCCGGTGATGACGGCGGCCCGGTACGGGCGGATCGTGTCGGTCGGGTCGACGACGGGCACGGTGAACGCGATGCCCGGGCAGTCGACCTACACCGCCGCCAAGGCCGCACTGGTCGGGTTCTCCCGGGCGTTGGCGCTGGAGGTGGTGGGCAGCGGGGTGACTGTTAACGTCGTCGCACCCGGGTACGTCGCCACCGGCTCACAACTGGACTTCGAGGCGACGGCGGCCTCAGCCGGGCCGATCGGGCGGAGCGGAACTCCCGCCGAGATCGCCGCGTGCGTCACGTTTCTGGCACACGAGTCCGCCTCGTTCGTCACCGGCGCGGTGCTGGTGGCCGACGGCGGACACGGACTTCCGGAGGCCTGGCCCGCGCCCCGCACCTAGTTACGGCTGCACGGCCCCGGTGATCCAGGCGCGGGCGTCGTCGGTGGCACCGGCAGGGAAATG
The DNA here is from genome assembly GCA_005787665.1 of Actinomycetota bacterium. The sequence continues at coordinate 33 of SYAB01000429.1, read as the reverse complement.
CCGGATTTCCGCGGCGACGAAGTGCGCCGTCAG
>SYAB01000428.1 GCA_005787665.1 Actinomycetota bacterium | reverse complement strand
GCCTACGAGGTGGCCGAGGAGAAGCACGCCACCCAGTTGCGCCGATCGGGGGACCCCTACATCACCCACCCGCTCGCCGTCGCCAACGTGTTGGCCGAGCTGGGTATGGACACCACGACATTGGTGGCCGCGCTGCCGCACGACACCGTCGAGGACACCGGCTACACGCTGGAATCACTGACGGCCGACTTCGGCGAAGAGGTCGGACACCTCGTCGACGGGGTGACCAAACTCGACAAGGTCGTGCTGGGGAGCGCCGCGGAGGGCGAGACCATCCGCAAGATGATCATCGCGATGGCCCGCGATCCGCGCGTTCTGGTCATCAAGGTCGCTGACCGGTTGCACAACATGCGGACCATGCGGTTCCTGCCGCCGGAGAAGCAGGCCCGCAAGGCCCGCGAGACACTGGAAGTCATTGCCCCGCTTGCCCATCGGCTGGGAATGGCGACGGTGAAGTGGGAACTCGAGGACCTCTCGTTCGCGATCCTGCACCCCAAGCGCTACGAGGAGATCGTCCGGTTGGTGGCCGATCGGGCGCCATCGCGAGACACCTACCTGGCCAAGGTCCGGGCTGAGATCGGCGCCGCACTGGGGGCGATGAAGATCAGCGCCACCGTCGAGGGCAGGCCCAAGCACTACTGGTCGATCTACCAGAAGATGATCGTCAAGGGCCGCGACTTCGACGATATCCACGACCTGGTGGGCGTACGGATTCTCTGCGACGAGATCCGGGACTGCTACGCGGCAGTCGGCGTCGTGCACTCGCTGTGGCAGCCGATGCCCGGCCGGTTCAAGGACTACATCGCCCAGCCCCGGTTCGGGGTCTACCAGTCGTTGCACACGACCGTCGTGGGACCGGAGGGCAAACCGCTGGAGGTGCAGATCCGGACCCGCGACATGCACCGGACCGCGGAGTACGGCATCGCCGCGCACTGGCGTTACAAGGAAGCCAAGGGCCGCAACGCAACGGTGCACCCGCATGCGGCGGCCGAGATCGACGATATGGCCTGGATGCGTCAGCTTCTCGACTGGCAGCGGGAGGCGGCCGACCCCGGCGAGTTCCTCGAGTCGCTGCGTTACGACCTCGCCGTTCAGGAGATCTTCGTCTTCACCCCCAAAGGTGACGTGGTCACCCTGCCGGCCGGTTCCACCCCGGTCGACTTCGCCTACGCGGTGCACACCGAGGTGGGGCACCACTGTATCGGGGCCAGGGTCAACGGCCGTCTGGTGGCGCTGGAACGAAAGCTCGAGAACGGGGAAGTCGTCGAGGTTTTCACCTCCAAGGCGCCCAACGCCGGCCCGTCCAGGGACTGGCAGGGCTTCGTCGTGTCGCCGCGCGCGAAGGCGAAGATCCGGCAGTGGTTCGCCAAGGAGCGCCGGGAGGAGGCGCTGGAGGCCGGCAAGGACGCCATCGCCCGCGAGGTTCGCCGCGGCGGGCTGCCACTGCAACGCCTCGTCAACGGCGAGGCGATGGGAGCGTTGGCACAGGAACTGCGCTACGCCGACGTCTCGGCGCTCTACACGGCCGTCGGTGAGGGCCATGTCTCGCCCCGCCACGTCGTGCAACGACTGCTGGCACAGCTCGGTGGCGCCGACGGCGCTGAGGACGAACTCGCCGAGCGCGCCACGCCCACCACGATGCCGGTGCGACAGCGCAGCACCGAGGACGCCGGGGTCGCGGTGCCGGGGGCGCCGGGAACCCTGACCAAACTGGCCAAGTGCTGCACCCCGGTGCCGGGCGACAACATCATGGGATTCGTCACCCGCGGCGGCGGGGTCAGCGTGCATCGCACCGACTGCACCAACGCCTCCGACCTCCGCCAGCAGTCCGAGCGCATCATCGAGGTGGTGTGGGCCCCATCGCCGACGTCGGTGTTCCTGGTGGCCATCCAGGTGGAGGCGCTCGACCGGCACCGGTTGCTCTCCGATGTCACCCGGGTGCTCGCCGACGAGCGGGTCAACATCCTCTCGGCGTCGGTGACCACCTCAGACGACCGGGTCGCGGTCAGTCGGTTCACCTTCGAGATGGGTGACCCCAAACACCTCGGACACGTGCTCAATGCGGTACGCGGCGTGGAGGGCGTCTACGACGTCTACCGGGTGACGTCCGCGGCCTGATACCGACGGCCCACGATGCCATCGGTGATGTCGGGGCGAGGCACGAGTTCCGGCCGGTAGGGTTGAGCAATGTCCGACGTGCCTCTGATGATCGGGTTTCCTTCCGACCCGGCATCACGTGTGACGCTACTGAACTGGCAGGACCCCCCGTTCAATCGCTGGTCTTTCCAGCACCTCCGGGAACTGATTCCCACACAACGCATTTCGCCCGGGGATGGACATGTCCGGCCGTTGGACCGCGCCGATACCCCACTCGACCCGGCCGCGGTCTCCGTACGCAGAGTCGACGATCGAATGTCGACGCTGGCCGATGTTCTCGGTGAGACCTGGACCGACGCGGCCGTGATCGTCCACGGCGGTCGTATCGTTCTGGAGGGCTACCACAACGGGATGACCCCCGAGACGGTGCACCTGTTGATGTCGGTCACCAAGTCCGTCGTCGGCTGCGTGGCCGGGGTACTGGTGAGTCGGGGTCAACTCGATCCGAGCCAGCCGATCGACCTGTACGTGCCCGAGGTCGCGGGCTCGGGATACAGCGGGGCGAGCACCCGGGATCTGCTGGACATGCGCACCGGGGTGCTGTTCCGCGAGGAATACACCGATCCCCACTCAGAGGTCCGGGTGATGGAGCGCCACATGGGATGGCGACCCGGGCTGAGTCCGGGACACACCGGCGGCATGTACGCATTCCTGGCGTCCATGAGCGCCGCAGGTCCGCACGGCGGCTCCTTCGTCTACCGGTCAGCGGACACCGACATGCTGGGCTGGGTATGCGAGCGAGCCGCCGGCGTCCGGATGGCTGATCTGATTTCCGACCTGATCTGGCGGCCCATGGGTGCTGAGTTCCAGGCCGAAATCACCTGTGACGGAGTCGGTTCGGCGATCCACGACGGGGGCATGTCGGCGACCGCGCGGGATGTCGCCCGATTCGGTCAGATGCTGCTCGACGACGGCTACGTGGCAGGGGCGCCGGTAGTGCCGAACGATTGGCTGATCCACTCGCGCACCATCGACCCCGATATCCGGGGAGCGTTCGCCTCGTCGGCCTCCGAGGCACCGCTGGCCGGCGGTTGGTACCGCAATCAGTTCTGGTTCGTGCCGGGCCCCCTCGGCGACCTGCAGGTGTGCCTGGGTATCCACGGTCAAATGGTCGTGGTCGACCGGGCCACCCGGACGGTGTCGGTCAAGATGTCGTCCTGGCCGGCCGCACAGACGCCGTCCTACCTGGTCGACACCATTCGTGCGTTCGCCGAAACGGGCCGCCATCTCGCCGGGTTGTCCGGCCGGGACGCGGCTCCGGGCGCGCTGACCGGGCCTATCGGTATCGCGGAGGGCCGCGAGCGCGGCCGCGGTTGACCGAAACCGGGCGACTTACTTGACGAAGCGGATCGGGTACACCGCTGGGGGACTGGGCAACGGTTCGCTCACGTACATGGCGCGGATACCGTCGATGTAGCTCCGGCATCGGCGGGTGAGGCCGTCCTCGGTCTGCATTCGCCCCTTGGTGACCAGGATTCCCAGATCGGCCCCTTTGAACCGGTAGTCGCCGGGTCCGTACACGCGGAGGAAGAAGCACTCGTCCTCGTGGGTGACGTCATGCCAGTCGTTGGTCACGCCGATGAACCGCAGTGCGCCATCCTCGGTCAGTCGGTATCGACCGGTCTGAGGCGCCGCCAGGATCCGCTCGATCGAGTCGTTGGGCTCCTTCATGATCAGTTGGGCCCACACATCCACGGCGGCCAGTTCGCGCCATCGCTCGTTGATTTCATCGACGTCGGCGCGGTAGTCGATGTCCATGAACTCCAGCAGATGGAACAGGAACAGTGGAATGTCGGCGTAGGCGCCGGCGGTGACATTGGTCATCGAGGAGGCGCCCGAGATCCTCGGGTTCAGCTCGCCGAGGTACACGTGATCGGAGTCGAGGTCCACCAGGACGTCCACCTCGAAGAAGCCGCGATAGCCCTCCTCGCGCAGGCGGTCTCCCAAACGCCGCACGTGCCCGATGGCGGTGTTGCGGTGCGCTTCGGAGAGCGCCTCCGGATAGAGGTCGTTACCGCACCACCCGCCTCGGTAGGGGGTCAGTTCCGGGTAGCCGGTGAGGTCGGTCATGAAGGGTCCGACAACGGTCCCGTGCTCGGTGTTGACCGCCTCCACCGCCACGGCACGGTTGTTGATCCGCTTCATGATCTTCAGGTCCTGGCCGACCATGGAGTCGCTGTCGCGATCCCAATCGGCCTCTTTGGTGATGAAGAACGTCGTCTTGCCCGAGTCTCCGTAGGGTGTCTGGACCACCAGGTCCGAGCCTAGGCCCGCCCCGGCGGCCAGTTCGCTCAACTGCTGATAATTGTCGGCGCGTGCCAGGACATTGGGCACCGACGGAGCGCCGGCCTGCTCGCCGAGTTGGGTGGTGACGATCTTGGAATCGAGATGACGGCGCAGTGAATCGGGTGGCAGGATCAGTTTGTAATCCAGGTCGCGACAGATCTGCTCGGTCTCCTCGTCGAAGAAGACCATGGCGATCATCGGACGCAACCCGGTTGCCAGGCAGCGTTCTTCGATATGACGCTGGACTTCGGGATCGCGCAGCAGGTAGTTGTTGATCTCCTCGGAACTGGTGAACTCGATATAGGGCTTGCTACTCGGGGTGAAGACCCGCGGGTGGGATGCGTCCCAGGAATCGTGGTAGACGATGTACTCGAATCCGCGGACCCATCGGTCGATGCCGAGCAGATTGAAGGCCGTCGGACCCACGAAGAAAATGGGCTGTTCGTTGGTTCGGAAGAACGTGCGGATTTCCGGGATGCCATTAAGTCCGCGGGTTCGGAATACGCTGGATATCATCTGAATTCCGATGCCTTCCCGGTTGTTTGGCATACCGCCTGAGGTGGATTGTCGCATTTTGCAGGCCGCGGTGACCTGGAAACAGTGGGGATATCGATCCAACGAAGGAGACCGAGATGGCGCAGCATCCACTGGATTCGCTCTCAACGGAGGAGTTCCGGCAGACCGCCGAAATCCTGCGCCGCGAGGGACTGGTGAGCGGCGGGTGGCGTTTCGCGTCGATCGAACTCAAGGAGCCGGAGAAGAGTTGGGTCAAGGCCTGGCAGCCCGGCGATGCGGTGCCCCGTACGTCGTTCGCGGTCCTGCTGGACCGGTCCGAGAACAAGACGTATGAAGCCACCGTCGATCTGACCGAGGGTGCTGTGGTCTCGTTCGAGCACATCCCTGGCGTCCAGCCCAACTTCACCATCGACGAGTTCTACGAGATCGACGAGGCGATGCGCAAGCATCCCGATGTTATTGCCGCACTTGCCGAGCGCGGCTTCACCGACATGAGCCTCATCCTGATCGACACCTGGGCGTACGCCAAGGCTCTGATGCCGGCTTCGGTGGAACTCGCCCGGGCCGTCCTGCGGCGCAAAGAGAAGTACCCGAACCGCAGGCTCGGCTGGTGCGATCTGTGGGCCCGGGCGACACCGGAGGGAAATCCCTACGGCCACCCGGTCTCCGGCCTTCAACTGGTCGTCGATATGAACACCCATGAATTGCTCGAAATCGACAACGACCACTCCTACGGCCAGCCCGAAGTCGACTGTGAGTACGTGCCCGCGGTGCGCGGCATCGAACCACGCACCGATGTCAAGCCGCTGCACATCACTCAGCCCGAGGGCCCGTCGTTCACCCTCGACGGCTCGGAACTGAAATGGCTCAACTGGACCATGCGGCTGGGCTTCAACTACCGCGAAGGGCCGGTGATCTATCAGCTGACCTTCGACGACAACGGCACCAAACGCGATGTCGCCTATCGGATGTCGCTGGCCGAGATGGTCGTTCCGTATCGGGATCCCTCATTCGACCACTACCGCCGGACGGCCTTCGACATCGGGGAGTGGGGCCTGGGCGTGATGACGACCTCGCTGGAACTGGGCTGCGACTGCCTGGGCGAGATCGTCTACGTCGACGCCACCCTGGCCAACACCCGGGGCGAGCCCTACACCATCAAGAACGCGATCTGTCTGCACGAGGAGGACAACGCCGTTCTGTGGAAGCACGTCGACTACAAACACGGGGCCGAGGTGCGCCGGCAGCGCCGGATGGTGATCTCCTGCCACGCGACGGTGGCCAACTACGAGTACCTGATCTACTGGCGGCTGTACCAAGACGGGAACATCGAGTGTGAGATTCGGGCCACCGGGATCATGGTGACAACGCCCTTTCCCGAAGGGTCGACCCCGCCGCCGTACGGAACGGTCGTCGACAAGAACACCTACGCCCCGTTCCATCAGCATTTCCTGGTCGCCAGGCTGGACCTCGACGTCGATGGCGAGGACAACACCGTCATGGAGATCGACTCGGTCGCACCGCCGGTCTCTGCGGACAACCCCTACGGGCTCGCTCTGGTGACCGAGTCGACGCCGATCACCTCCGAGGGGGAGTCCGCCCGGGACTTCGACTGGTCGACCCAGCGCAGTTGGAAGGTGGTCAACCCGACCAAGGTCAACAAGCACGGCACCAACGTCGGCTACAAACTCGTTCCCGGGGCCTGCTTTCCGCCGATGATGGACGACTTCGCACCCCAGTACCTACGCGCTCCGGTGATCGGCCACACCCTGTGGGTGACGAAGAACAGTTCGGACGAACGCTGGCCGGCAGGGGCTTACCCGGTCCAGTCCGAGATCGACACCGGGATGACCGAGTGGATCAAGGACGACGCACCACTGGTGAACACCGATGTCGTGCTCTGGTACGTGTTCGGCATCCACCACATCACCCGGGTGGAGGAGTGGCCGATCATGTCGGTCGACACGGTGTCGTTCTGGCTCAAGCCGTCCGGGTTCTTCGACCGCAACCCGTCGATCGATGCGCCGTCGACGGCGAAAGGCGGCGGGGCCGGGGCGTGCCACGGCGGCTGACCCGAACCCGGGCCCCGGTCGCTGTCAGTCGATGACGACAGGTGTGTCGGTGATCAGGGTCTCGCCCCGGAAGAAGGCCGGCTGGACCGCGCGCCACGCAAACATCAGCACCAGGCCCAGCAGGATCAGGCCCACGCCGAGCACCAGGACCAGTCCGACGCCGAAGACTTCTGCGCCGCTGCCATAGTCGGGGGAGGCGCTGTCACGCAGGGTGATGATCAACACGGCGAACAGGCCCAGCCCGCCTAGCAGGGGGAAGAGCAGTTTGAACACAAAGCTGTTCAGATCGGCGAACAGTTCCCGGCGGAAGAACCAGATGCAGGCGAATGCGGTGAGGCCGTAGTAGAAGCAGATCATGATGCCGAGCGCGTAGATGGTGTCCATCAGCGCATTGCGGCTGAGCAGGTGCAGTACGGCGTAGAAGGCCGCCGCGACCGAACCGGCCACCACGGTGGCGTAGGACGGGGTCAGGTAGCGAGGGTGGATCGAGGCGAACCGGGGCGGGAGTGCCTTGTAGGCGGCCATGCCCAGCATGGTGCGGGACGACGGCAGGAAGGTCGTGATGAGGCTGGCCGTGCTCGAGGCCAGCACGGCAAGGTAGAGCACCAGGTGCCAGGGGTGGCCCAGGACGGGCTCGGCGAGCGCGCCGAAGACGTTACTGGCGTTGTCGGAGTTGCCCAGTCCGAGACCCTCATCGCTGGTGCCGGCGTACATCTGGCTGGCGGTCGCCACGAGGAGATAGGTGAGCAGGATCGACAGCACGCACAGCAGAGCGGCGCGGCCCGGTGTCTTGTCCGAACCTTTGGACTCCTCGTTGACCGTCAGGCAGGTGTCCCAGCCCCAGAACGCGAAAATCGAGCCGGACAGCCCGGCGATGAACGCCGAGACGGTCAGCCCGGCGGGGCTGAACCAGTCCCACGAGAACGGGATCCCGGTGGGCGAGGACCCCGATTTGGCGATCGCCAGCACAGCGAACACCCCGAGGGTGACCAGTTGGAAGCCGACCAGGATGAACTGCACCCGTTCGGTCGTGGTGATGCCACGGTAGGCGACCCAGGTGGCCGCCGCCAGGAAGGTCACGCAGGTCGCGACGTTGACCCACGGCGTCTCCCACAGTGCGCCCAGCTCGGGGTTTCTGAACAGATCACCGAGGAACTGGTAGAAGAACTCGACCGCGACTCCGGCAAGGTTGGACAGCACGATCGCGGTGGCCAGGATCGCCGCCCACCCACCGATCCAACCGACATACGGCCCGAACGCCTTGGTGGTCCAGGTGAACGAGGTGCCGCAGTCCGGCATCACCTTGTTCAGTTCGCGGTAGGCGTAGGCGGCGAAGAACATCGGCAGGAAACCCGCGATGATCACCACGGTCATCTTGTGTCCGGTCTCGGCGACCAGGAGGCCGATGGTGGCGGTCAGGGCATACGCCGGGGCGACCGAGGAGATCCCCAGCGCCACGCTGCCCAGCACGCCGACCGAGTTGCGGGAGAGGCCCTTTTCCCGAAGGTCGGCTTCGGCAGCGTGATGCAGATGGTGTGTCTCTGTCATGCCACCCTCGCCGGGTTCGTTGAATGAATCACTGAAGTAGCACCGTACCGCTGACACGGCGGCCCCATCCGGTGTTTGCTTTGCATGGAGAAGAATCGAGCGGACGGAGGGACACCGCCATGACCGATTCAGTCGTCGCGGCCGACAGTGGCGTGGTGGTTGGCGCCGACGGATCCGAGCACGGCGTCGCAGCGCTGCGGTGGGCCGCGGCCACCGCGGACGCCTACGAGCTACCCCTGACGGTGCTCTACGCCCGCCCCGACGCGGCCGCGGAGCCCGCCCTGATCGCCGATCCCACCGGGGTCCTCGGCGAGGCGGTCGCCGTGGCCCGCGCGGCGGCGCCGGAGGTGCAGATCCGGGCGCTGCAGATGCCCGACGCCCCGGTCCCGGCGTTGCTTGCGGCGGGGGAGAACGCCGACGTCGTGGTGCTCGGATCCCGCGGCATCGAAGGCTTCCGGGGGTTGCTGTTGGGATCGACGACCATGCACGTGGCGCCCTACGCCCAGTGCCCGGTGGTGGTGGTGCACTCCGGACTGGAGGGCGGGGTTCCGTTCGAGGACGGCGACGCCGCGGGCGGCAACCCCGGTTGGGTGGTTCTGGGATACGACGGCTCGTCGGCATCCAACCGGGCTGCGGCGTTCGCCTTCCGGCACGCCGAGGCCATCGGCTGCGGTGTGGTGGCGGTGACGGTCGAGGCGGGCCGCGGTGAGCCGGAGTCCTACGAGTTCGACCCGGAGGACGCGACGCCCGGGTCGGACACCAGCGCGTTCCACTCTCCGGTGATCGTCACCGCCGCGGCGTTTCCCGACGTCCCGGTGACCTTCGTCGCCGGGTCCGGCAGGCCGGCCGAAGTGCTGCTGGCCGAGGCGGCCGGCGCCGAACTGCTGGTCGTCGGCAGCCGCGGCTCAGGCGGGTTCGCCGGTCTCATCATGGGCTCGGTGAGCCAGAAGGTCCTGGCCCACGCCAGCTGCCCGGTCGCGGTCCTGCATCCGGGGATACCGGCGGAGACCGCAGCCGGAATCGGCTGAGATCAGTCCAGCAGGACCGACTTGACCTTCACCTCGGTGGCGGGCTTGCCGTCGGTGCCGCCGCCGGCCACCCCGCCCTTGGCGATCTTGTCCAGCGTCTCCAGGCCGGTCGCGTCGATGGTGCCGAACACCGTGTAGTTGGGCGGCAGTTCGGAATCCTTGTACACCAGGAAGAACTGGCTGCCGTTGGTGT
>SYAB01000427.1 GCA_005787665.1 Actinomycetota bacterium | reverse complement strand
GGCGTTCCGGAAAGCGCTGGCCGACAAGCAGATCGACGTGCTGATCTACAACACCCAGACCGAGGGTTCGATACCGGAGCAGATTCGCGCTGCCGCCGAGGCGAACGGGGTACCGGTGGTCGAGGTCACCGAGACGGTCGCGCCCGGCGAAACGACATTCGTCGGCTGGCAGGACAAACAATTGGACGCCCTGGCCAAGGCTCTTGGTGTCACCCCCTGATAGCAACACCGGCGGGGCACTGGCGTTCGCCGATGTCAGCGCGGTGCGGGGCGGGCGGCTGATCTGGTCGGAGGCCACATTCGAGGTCCCGGCAGGGGGCATCGTCGCCGTCATCGGCACAAACGGGTCGGGGAAAACCACCCTCCTGCAGATGATCCTGGGCATGGTGCCCGCTGCGTCCGGGGAGTTGGCGGTGTTCGGCCGAGAGCCAGGTGCGGACAACGACCGGATCGGCTACGTACCACAGCATTACGCGGCAGGTGCCGACGAGGCGCTTCGCGCTAACGACGCAGTGTTACTGGGACTGATCGGACGCCGCTGGGGCCTGGGTCGGGCCAGTGCGGCGCAGCGGGCGCAGGTCGATGAGGCGCTGGCAGAGGTCGAGGCGACTGCGTTCGCCGGCAAGAGACTGTCAACGCTGGCCGGCGGGCAGCGTCAGCGCGTGGCGATCGCCGAAGCGATCGTCTCGCGGCCCCGGCTGCTGATCCTCGACGAGCCGTTGGCATCGCTCGATATTCGCAGCCAGCGGGAGATCGTCATCCTCCTCGCCGGCCTGCACCACAAGCTGGGAATGACGATCCTGGTGGTCGCCCATGACATCAACCCCCTGCTACCCATCCTCAACAGCGCGATCTACATCCTGGATCAACACCCCCACTACGCACCGATCAACACCGTGGTCGACGACGAGCTGCTGACCCACTTGTACGGGACTCCGATCCGTGTCGCGCACACCGCCCAGGGCGACCTGTATATGCGGAGCGTGCTGTGAGCACCACGCTCATGGCGATGGGTTACCAGGACAACTGGCGAGACATCCTGATGTCGCCCTTCATGCGCAACGCGCTGATCGGGGGGACGATCATCGCGCTGGCGGCGGGACTGATCGGCTATTTCATCGTCATCCGCCGTAACGCGTTCGCGGCACACGCCCTGGCCCATATCGGACTGCCCGGAGCCACCGGAGCGGTCCTGCTCGGGCTGCCGCCGGTGCTCGGACTCGGGGTGTTCTGCCTGGGTGGCGCCCTGTTCATCGGCGCACTGGGCGCACGCGCCGATGATCGCGACGTGGTCACCGGGACGACGCTGGCATTCGCCACCGGACTGGGCCTGTTCTTCAACTCGCAGGCGACGAAAAGCTCCAACACCATGACCAATGTCTTGTTCGGAAATCTGCTGGCGATCTCCCGCGACCAGTTGACTGCCTTCGCGGTTCTGCTGGCAGTACTCGGATTATGCATCGGTGCGTGCTACCGGCCGCTGCTGTTCAGTTCGGTGAACGCACCGGTCGCGGAGGCCAAAGGCGTTCCGGTGCGCGCTCTCTCGATGCTCTTCATGGTGCTGTTGGCTCTCGCGGTGACGATGGCAGTGCAGGTGGTCGGAACGCTGCTGCTGTTCGCCCTGATCGTCACACCGGCGGCGACCGCCATCGCGCTGACTCCGCGCCCGGTGTTGGCGATGGGAATCTCGGCGGTCATCAGCGTGTTCTCGGTGTGGGCCGGACTGACCGCTTCGGCGATCTTCAACCTGCCGCCGAGTTTCCTCATCGTCACCATCGCCTGCGGGATCTGGCTGGCCGTCTGGATCGTCGGCCGACAGGCCTCGGTCGGTGGCGGCGCCGTCGTACGTCAGTAACTTCTCCTTGACGTGGCAGAGGTAGTAAGTCCCTGCTGACCTCCCAGGATCGACGGCTGCCTAGGCTGGTCTCATGACCGCCGTCGACCTCAACGCCGACCTCGCTGAGGGCTTCGGAGTGTGGGAACTCGGTGACGACACAGCCATGCTCGACGTCGTCACCAGTGCGAACCTGGCCTGCGGCTTCCACGCCGGCAACCCGATCGGTCTTGCCCGCACCTGCCGCGCCGCCGCCGGGCGCGGGGTGCGGATCGGGGCCCAGGTGGGCTACTTCGACCTCGCCGGCTTCGGCCGGCGCCGGATCGAGGTGGACCCCGCGGAGCTGACCGCCGACGTGATCTATCAGATCGGTGCGTTGCGGGCCCTGGCTCGCGCGGCCGGTTCGGATCTCGGATACGTCAAACCCCATGGGGCGCTCTACAACACCATCGTCGCGCATCGCCAACAGGCCAGGGCGGTGGCCGAGGCCGTGCACGCCGTCGATCCGGCGCTGCCGGTGCTGGGTCTGGCGGGTTCGGTGTTCTTCACCGAAGCGGCCCGACTCGGATTGCGGACTGTCCCTGAGGCGTTCGCCGATCGCGCCTATCAGCCGGATGGCACCCTGGTCCCCCGGGGCGAACCGGGCGCGGTGCTGCGGGAACCCGAGCGGATCGCGGAGCGGACCCTGACCATGGTCGCCGCCGGTGTGGTCGAGGCTGTCGACGGCACCGTCATCCCCCTCGAGGTGGAGTCGGTCTGCGTACACGGCGATTCGCCCGGGGCGGTCGGGATCGCCGAAGCCGTTCGCGCCCATCTACTCTCCGCCGGCGTCGCACTGAAAGCCTTCGTCTGATGCGCCTGAAGTTCGGTCGTCCCGACATCGACCGGTACCGGGACCGGGTCAACCTGACCACCGCGGATCCGGGGGCCGCCGTGACGGTCGCCTGGATGGGCGTCTCGACACTGCTGGTCGATGACGGCAGTGCCGCCCTGCTGACCGACGGATTCTTCTCCCGCCCGAGTCTCCGCGAGGTCGGACTGCGCCGGCTGACGCCGTCGCCTGAACGCATCGACGCGGCCCTCATGCGGGCCGGTATCGACCGGTTGGACGCCGTGCTGCCGGTACACACCCATTTCGATCACGCCCTGGACAGCGCGGTTGTCGCCGAGCGCACCGACGCACTCCTCATCGGCGGTGGGTCGGCCGCCAACATCGCACGCGGCCAGGGGCTTCCGGAGGATCGGATCGTCGTGGCGACCCCCGGTGTCGAGATGACGATCGGCTCGTTCGCGGTCACGCTGATCGAGTCCGAGCACTGCCCGCCGGACCGTTTCCCCGGCGTCATCGACGCGCCGGTGGTCCCACCGGCACGCGCCTCGGCCTACCGCTGTGGCGAGGCATGGTCGACGCTGGTCCTGCACCGGCCGAGCGGGCGTCGCCTACTGATCCAGGGCAGCGCCGGATTCCTGCCGGGCGCGCTGGCCGGGCAACGCGCCGACGTGGCCTACCTCGGCGTCGGCCAACTCGGCGTCCAGCCACAGGGTTACATCGCCCGATACTGGAACGAAACGGTGCGCGCGGTGGGCGCCCGTCGGGTGGTGCTGATCCACTGGGACGACTTCTTCCGGCCACTGACCGAGCCGTTGCGCGCTCTTCCATATGCCGGGGATGACCTCGACGTCACGATGAGGGTGCTGGGCGCTCTGGCCGAGCGGGACGGGGTGGAACTGCATCTGCCGACGCTCTGGCAGCGCACCGACCCCTGGTCCTGAACCCCGACCCACCCCCATCCCCGGCGAGCAGACGCGAAGTTGCGCCGACACGCCGGGGGAATGGGAACTGCGCGTCTGCTCGCTGGGAGAGGGTGGGCCGAAAGTGATCAGGCGCGGCGTTGCCGAGCGATCTCGGCAAGCACCACCCCGGCGGCGACGGCCGCATTGAGCGACTCGGTCGGTCCGGCCATCGGGATGGACAGCACTGCGTCGCAGTTCTGCCGCACCAGCCGGGACAGCCCCTTGCCCTCGGATCCCACGACGACGACGATCGGCCCGGTGCCGTCGAACTCGTCGATGGTGGTGTCGCCGGCGGCGTCCAGTCCGACGACCCGCACCCCGGCGGCCGCCCACTGGCCCAGTGTCCGGTTCAGATTGGTCGCCCGGGCGACCGGCACCCGGGCCGCCGCACCCGCACTGGTCCGCCAGGCCACCGCGGTCACCGACGCCGACCGCCGCTGCGGAATCAGCACCCCGTGGCCGGCGAATGCCGCCACCGACCGGATGATCGCGCCCAGGTTGCGCGGATCGGAGATGTTGTCCAACGCCACCAACAGGGCCGGTTGAACATCGCCGGTGGCGCCGGCCAGCAGATCGTCCGGGTGGGCGTAGGCGTAGGGGGGAACCTGTAGCGCGATGCCCTGGTGCATGCCGTTGGCACTGATCCGGTCGAGGTCGGCGCGCGGAACCTCCAAGATGGCGATGCCGCGATCGGCGGCCAGCGTCACCGATTCGGTGAGCCGCTCGTCGGCCTCCGCGCCGAGTGCGACGTAGAGCGCCGAGGCCGGCGCATCGGCACGCAGACATTCCAGGACCGGATTGCGGCCCAGGACGATCTCGGTCTCATCGGTCGGCTTTCCCGGCTTGCGGGTCTGGCGGTTCTGCTGGGCCACGCGTTTAGCGGCCGGATGACCCGGCCGCATATGGGCCGGCGGGGTGGCACCGCGTCCCTCGAGGCCGCGCCGGCGAACACCGCCCGAGCCCACCGTCGGGCCCTTCTTGGTGCCCTCCTTGCGGACCGCGCCGCGGCGGCGCGAGTTGCCGGCCATCTAGGTTCCGTACCCGTCGAGCAGGGCCCACTGGGGGCCGTCGGCAGTGTCGGTGACCTCGATGCCCGCACGTTTGAGACGATCTCGAATCTCGTCGGCGGCGGACCAGTCACGGCCCTGCCGGGCATCGTCACGGCGCTGCAACTCCGCGCCCACCAGCACGTCGACAGCGGCCAGTGCGGCCGCGGTCTCGTCCCTGGTCTCCCAGCGCTCGTCAAGCGGGTCGCAGCCCAGGATGGCGGTCATGGCGCGGATCTCGCCGGCCCTGGCCAGTGCGGTGTCATGATCACCCGTCTCCAGTGCTCGGTTCCCCTCGGCCCGGGCCGCATGTACCTCGGCGAGCGCGGCCGGAACCGCGAGGTCGTCGTCGAGGGCCGCTCCGAACTTCGCCGGCCAACTCGTCGCGGCGACGCCGCCAACCCGGGTGCGGACCCGATGCAGGAAGTCCTCGATGCCGCAGTAGGCCTTCGCCGCGTCGCGCAGGGCGGTCTCGGTGAACTCCAGCATCGAGCGATAGTGCGCACTTCCCAGGTAGTACCGCAGTTCGGCGGGCCTGACCCGCTGCAGCACCGCCGGAATCGCCAGCACATTTCCCAGCGACTTGCTCATCTTCTCCCCGCCCATGGTGACCCAGCCGTTGTGCAGCCAGAAGTTGGCGAAACCGTCGCCGGCGGCCCGGGCCTGGGCGATCTCGTTCTCGTGGTGGGGAAAGACCAGATCCATTCCGCCGCAATGGATATCGAACTCGGCGCCCAGATATTCGTGGGCCATGGCGACACATTCCGAGTGCCACCCTGGCCGACCCCGGCCCCAGGGGGTCGGCCAGGAGGGCTCACCGGGCTTGGCGCCCTTCCAGAGCGTGAAGTCGCGCTGGTCGCGCTTCCCGGTACCGGCGCCCTCGCCCTGATGGACGTCATCGATCCGATGGCCGGAGAGTTTCCCGTAGTCCGCGACGCTGAGAACGTCGAAGTAGACGTCCCCGGCCCCGGTGTAGGCGTGGCCGGTGTCGATCAGTCGCTCGATGAGTTCGACGATCTGGGTGATGTGTCCGGTCGCGCGGGGTTCAGCGGACGGGGGCAGGACCCCCAGGGCGTCATAGGCGGCGGTGAATGCGCGCTCGTGGGTGGCCGCCCACTCCCACCACGGCCTACCGGCCTCCGCCGCCTTGGTGAGGATCTTGTCGTC
>SYAB01000426.1 GCA_005787665.1 Actinomycetota bacterium | reverse complement strand
GGCGCCACGGCGGGCGTGCTGTTCCTCGCCTGGCGTGAGCGGGACAAGCAGATGCGCCAGACGGCGATGGGCGGTTTGGCGGCCGGCCTGCTCGGCGGCATCTCGGAGCCGTCGCTGTACGGAATCCACCTGCGGTTCAAGCGAATCTATCCGCGCATGCTGGTGGGCTGCCTGGTCGGCGGTCTGATCATCGGCCTCGGTGGCGGTGTGACGACCAAGGCGTTCGTGTTCACCTCGCTGCTGACCATCCCGGCCTTCAGCAATATGGGGCTGTACGCGGTCGCGGTACTGGCCGCCTTCGTCACCTCGATGGTGCTGGTGATCATCTCCGGCTACCGCACCCCGGAGCAGGCGGCGGCCGCCGCGGCGGCGGGAGTGTCGGTGGCCGACCTGGAGGGCCCGATGGGGGAGGCCAGCCCGGACACCCTGGTCGCCGCCGCCGCCACGAAGGCCGCCGGGGATGTCGGGGTCACCACCGAGATCTTCTCTCCGCTGACGGGCACTGTGGTCGCCCTGAGCGACGTGCCGGATCCGGTGTTCGGCAAGGGCATCATGGGCCCGGGCATCGCGGTGGAGCCGTCGGGCAACACCGCCTACGCCCCGGGGGCGGGCACCGTGATCGCGGCCCAGCCGACCGGACACGCCTACGGCATCCTGCTCGACACCGGTGTGGAGGTCCTCATCCACGTGGGTCTGGACACGGTCAAACTCAAGGGCGAGGGCTTCGATGTCCACGTCGCCAAGGGTGACCGGGTGGAGGCCGGAACACCGCTGGTGACCTTCGATCGTGCGGTGATCGAGAAAGCCGGTTACCCGCTGATCACCCCGATCGTCGTGCTCAACGCCAAGAAATTCGGCGCCGTCGACATGTCCGGTAGCGGCGAGATCGTCGCAGGCGCACCGATCATCACCGTTCAGCCCGCGCCGCAGCCCGCCGAAGCGGGGCTGTGACCGCTGTGCTGTGACCTACGCCTTGATTCGGATCTTCCCCGGCGACCACAGCCCGCTGCGCGTTGCGCTGCCCAACTCGAGCTCAGCGGGAGCCGCCTCGACGATGGTGTCGAACTGCCGCAGCGATCCCCAGTCCCGGCCCCAGTCGTCCGAGAGGTAGGTCGCCATCACGTGTGCCCGCAGCAGCAGGTCGCTGATCCCCAGCAGCCCGCCGTTGCGGCCGTCCTCCCAGGTGTCGGTGTCCTGCTTCTTGGCGGTGTAGTCCGGGGTGATCCGGAACCGGGGCACCTCGGTCACCCCGTTGGTGTGCAGCATCGGCTGTTGGCACGGGAAGGCCATCCCCACCGCCCAGTCCATGAGCACCGGCTGGGTGGACCCGACATACTCCTGGATAGTGCGCACTTCGGGCACCCGGGGTGGGGTGACCGCCACCCAGTCGCCCAATGACAGTGACCGGTCCTCGGCCACGATCCGCACCGCCGTCGCATCGCGCGGAATCTGCGCGCGCGGGTACCGCAAGTTCCGCCACGACGGCGCCGGCCCGAGGTCGTAGGGCTGCACCCGGCCCGCTGCCACGGGGACCCCGTCGGGTCCCGGTCGGCCGTACTCCAGTTCGACGGTCTGGCCGTCGGTGAATGCGTTGAGCACGCTGTTGCCGGCGATCGTCCCCGCCGCGGTGACCACGACGAGGGGATGGCCGCCGTCCTCGGGGGGCAGCTGGTACCAGGCAGAGGTCAGCAGGCTTTCCCGCTGGCCGGAATCGACATAGCTGCCGGCCACCGGAACCCGGGCCGGGTCAAGTTGATACGGCAGTGGCAGGGTCGAGCCGTTGACGCCCGGCTTGCGGAGCGTGAACGGGCCTTCCCAGTCGTGATCCACGCCCGGCATCGGGTTATTGACCCGGATTGCCTCGGCCACAATCTTTTCCGCGACGCCGTTGGCGGTGAATCCCACCGGACTGGTGCCGCCGAGCGGACCCAGTGGTCCGTATTCGCCCGCCAGTGGCGTGAGGAAGCCGACGTTCGGGTCCGGTTCGACGAGGACGTCGTCGGCCAGACCACACCCGCCGGCCAGTGCCCGGACGTTCGCCCACCCGTTGGAGTAGGTCGGGTACTGACGGATCACCCCGGCGGTCATCGACGCCAGGAACACCACCACCATGAAGCCTGCCGCCACCGGGATGGGTGCGGCGGTCAGGATCCGGGCAACCCGTCCCTCGCCCCGGGTCCGGGAGGTGAAGTGCAGCCACACGGTGTAGAGCGCGGAGAGAATGAACAACGCCAAAAACATTGTGCTGATGCTGATCCCGCCGAACTCGGGCATCGTGTTGTTGAACGGCACCCCGTAGCTGGACACGTACCACCAGCCGTTGGTGGTGGCGAAGGTCAGGGCGAGCAGGAACAGCACCGCGGTCACGACCGTCATCCTGTTGCGGGACCAGCGCAGGACCGACGGTGACACCAGTGCCGTCGCCAGCGCAGCCACGGCGGCGCCCACGGCGGCGAACAGCCCGAAGTGGTGCACCCACTTGGTGGGCGTGAACATCAGGACGAACATCGTCGCGAAGATCACGCCCATCAGCCGCCAGGCCGGACCCCGGGCCACGCCGGGAACCCGCTTGCGGCGCAACATGATGAACATCGAGATGAACAGCGACAGCGCGGTGATGAGGAAGCCGAACCGCCGGGACAGCGACCCGTCCACCGTCGGCAGGATCAGGTAGTAGTAGCGCAGGTTCTCGGTGTACCACTCCTGACTCGGACCGATGTCGGTGCGGATCCGGGTCGCCTCCAGCACGGTCGCCAGGGTCTGGTCGGCGAAGACCACGGTCAGGATCACCGTGCCCGCGGCCAGCAGGGGGGCGATCAGCGGCCAGGTACCGACGATCGCCCGGCGCCGCATGATGATCCGCAGGATGGGCCGCCCGCCGGCGAGGAGGGCGGCGACCGCGATCAGACCGGTCGGCTGGATCCCGAGGGTGAAGGCCGCCGTGATGATCGCCAGCGCCGCCGGGGTCAGCCGGCCCGAGGTGATGGCCCGTTCGATCAGCACGTAGGTGACGAGCGCGCCGGTGGCGATCTGGCCCTCGGGGCGCAGACCGTTGTTGAACGGCATCCAGGCCGCCAGCAGGACCAGTCCCGCCGTCCACAGCGCGGCCCGGCTCCCCGAAACGGCCGGGCCGAGGCGCGGCAGCACCTCCCGGGACAACAGCAACCAGCAGAGCAGCGCGCACAGCAGGTCGGGTAGCCGCATCCAGATACCGGAGGTGCTGACATGCGTCATCAGAGCCAGCACGTTGTAGTACCAGCCGAACGGGTCTTCGGGCACACCGAACCAGCGGAAGTAGTTCGACATATAGCCGGCCCGGTCGGCGACCCGCGCCATCCCGAGGATGTAGCCGTCGTCGGAGGAGTTGGCCCCGATCACGTACCAGACCAGGAAGGCGCTCACCACGGTGACATCGACCGGGGTCAGGGTGCGCCAGCGTCGCGGGACCAGACGGTGCATGCGCCGGCCGTCGAGGCGGTCCAGCCGCCACAGCGCCAGCACCGCCACGATCGTGGCGGCGATGGCCAGCAGCATCGCGGCGAGCTTGAGGGTGGTCGGCGTGCTGGAGAACCGGGTGTCGATGACGGCCGAGACGCTCAGTCCCGGTGTTGCGGGGCCGGTGAGGTCGGTGAACACTCCGACCACGTTCGGACGCAGATTGGGGTCCTTGAAGCCGCTGCGAAGGTCGTCGAAACCGGTCTGCGGGGAGTCCTCGTCCTGGTCCCCGGCGGCATCGGCACGAGGCGGGAGCCCGATGAAACGGGCGAAGGTGCCGTCCTCGGTCGAGGTGATCTCGATGCGCTGGCAGTCCGGCGCGACGACCTCGGCGCGCGGCACACTGGCGATCACCACGTTGCGGTCGGTGATGTCGACCCGTTGGGCGTTGACCGTGACGAAGAGCGAATTGAGCGCGGCGTCCTTGGCCTTCTGCGGGGCCAGGCCGAGCACCATGCCGCCCTTGGGCGGCATGCCCCGGATCACCTCGCACGGCACGGTCGCGGTCATCGATACCGGGGTCAGCGAGATCAGCGGGGAGGTGAGGTTGTTCAACTGCCCGTTCTGTGGCCAGTTCAGCGTCGCGGTGGTCTGGACCACGGGCAGCAACGGGGTCAGGACCGCGAGTACGAACCCGACCAGGCCGGCGATCACCGCCACCCGTCGGGTGATTGCCACCTCGGCGGCGGAATCGCGGGCGCTCTCGGTGAGTGTGCGGGTCATGGGAGCGCCCTGATCGGTCCGTTGCGGCTCCATCCGAGAACCCGCCGGGAGCCTTCGTCGACGGCGGCGTCGGGGGCCTGCGCCGCCGGCACCACCCGGATGTAGCGCTCGATCGCGCCCCAGTCCCGGTACCAGTCGTCACGCAGGTAGGTCGGCACGGTCGAGGTGCTCAGCAGGGCCTGGATGAACAGGAAGGGGCCGCCGGCCCGGGCTGACTGCCACATGTTCGACGACACCACCACCTGCTTGAGGTTGGGCAGAATCCGGTACCGGGGTACCTCGGCGATGCCGAGGCGCTCGGAGAACGGGCGCTGGCAGGGGAACTGGGCGGCGGTGGCGATATCCATCAGCACCGGAGTGTCGGTGCCGAGGAACTGCTGCGCGGTCTGCAGGACCGGAACCCGCGGCGGGGTGAATCCGAACCACTGCTCGACGCTGAGGTTCGGGTCGTCGGCCACGATGCGGGCCACGTTGGCCTCGGCGGGCGCCCCGGCGAGGGGGAAGCGGAGGTTGCGCCACGCGAGCTGCTCGATGGTGTCGATCGGCTGGACTTTGTTCAGCGCCTGGAAGGTGCCGTCCGGTGTGCGGACGCCCCACTGCAGTTTGAGGGACTGTCCGTAGTGGAACTCGCCCTCGTCGTCGTCGTACCAGATGGCCCCGGCCGCCGCGACGGTGACGAGAGGACGGTCCTCGGAACGCGGCGGCAATGCATACCAGGCGGACGTCGCCTTGGCGGCGACCGTGTTCTCCTTGTAGCTGCCCATCACCGGCGTCGTCGCCGGGTTGAGGCCGAACGGCAGGAACACCTTCGAGCCGTTGACGCCGACGGGGCCGTAGCCGCCGCCGGTGCCCCCGGAAAAGCCGATCCCCACATTGGGCTTGTTGGGGGAGCCGTCGGAGTTGACGGTGCCGGGGTTGGCGATGAACGGGGCGACCGGGTCGAGGGTGTCGCTGATTCCGTTGGGGGTGAAGCCGATCGGCTTCTCGCCACCCAGGGGGCCGTAACGGCCCCAGGTCTGCCCGGGAGCGGGCTGCAGCATGCCGGCGTTGGCGTCCGCCTCGACCAGGACGTCGTCGGCCATCGCGCAGCGGTCCCCGAGGCCGGACCCCAGCGCCCCCAGGCTGGCCTTCCCGTTGGTGTAGGCGGGGTAGCGCTGGGCGAAACCCTTGGCCATCGACCCCACCGCCAGCAGCACCATGATCAGGGAGAAGACCAGTAGCGGCGTCGAGGCCAGCAGGCGGTTGCGCCGGGTTTCGGCGACCTCGGTATGACCGGCGTAGTCGATCCGGTAGTGCAGCCAGCCGGCCAGCAGGCCGGTGAGGATGGCCAGCGCCAGGAACATCGAGGTCACCGGCTGGTGAAGCAGAACGGGCTGCCGGTCATACCAGGGCACGCCGTAGTTGCCGACGTAGAACCAGCCGTTGATACCGGAGGTGGCCCAGGCCAGGACGAACAGCAGCGCGGTCACGTACAACGCGAGATTGCGGCGGCTGTGCAGGCCGACGGTGGCGAACGCGAATGCCGTGACCGCGCCGAGTGCCGCGGTGAGGGCGGCGAACACCCCGAACTGCACCGCCCATTTCGTCGGGGTGAAGGTCAACAGCAGCAGTCCCAACGCGGTCGTGCCGACGAGCCGCCATACCGGTCCGCGGGCCACACCGGGCAGCTGGCCCTTGCGTAACAGCATCGTCAGGATCGCGAAGAGGCAGAGCAGCATCACCAGCACGGCGAACCGTCGGGTGAGCGAGGCCTCCACGTGCTCTTCCACGGTGAGGAAGTAGTAGCGCAGGAAGTCCTGGTACCACGAGATCGTCGGGCCGACAACGTATTTGATGCGCACCGACTCAGCGACGGTGGCCAGGGTCTGATCGCGGAAAACTACGACGAAGAACACCGACAGTGACGCTGCGAGCGTCGCCAAGGGGGCAACCAGGCCATCCCGGGATCGCCGGCGGCCGACGATGCGGGCCACCGCGCGGGAGCCGACCAGCAGCGGGGCGGCGGCCACCAGTCCTTGCGGGGCCAGGGTCACACAGAACACCGCGATGACGATCGCCAGGGCGGTGGGCACCAGGCGCCGGGTGGCGATGGTGCGCTCCACCAGCATCCAGACTCCCAGCACGCCCGCCGCGATGAGCGGTTCAGGGCGCAGGCCGTTGTTGAACGGCAGCCAGGCGGCGAGGAAGACGGCTCCGGCGGTGGCGATCGCCACGGTGTTGCGCGACAACCCGGCCCGGCCGGACCCGAGCCGGGGCAGCACCCAGTGGCTCAGCAGCAGCCAACTGACGATTCCGGCGGCCAGGGCCGGCAGCCGCATCCATACGCCCGCGGTGCTGACCGACGCTATCTGCGCCAGCAGTGACTGGTACCAGTCGAAGGGGGCTTCGGCGGCGCCGAAGAACCGGTAGTAGTTGGCGGTGTAACCGGCCTCGCCGGAGACCCGCGCGATGGTGAGGTTGTAGCCGTCGTCGGAGGAGATCGCGCCGATGACGTGCCACACCAGCAGGGTGCCGATCACGGCGAGGTCGACGGGCCAGTGGGAGAGCGGCCCGCGACGGGCGGCGGTGACCCGCCGAACCGTCCAGCGACGGTCCAGCAGGAACAGTGCGGCGATCGAGGCGATCACGCACAGCACACCGGCCGCCATCACCGCGGACTTGAGCGGGGTCGGTGTGGTGATGAACCGGGTATCGACGTCGATGCGTGCCGACAGGCCCGGCTGGGGCGCCACCTTGAGGTCGGTGAACACCCCGGTCACCTGAGGCTTCTTGTCGGGAGACAGGCTGCCTGCCGCACCCGGTATACCGACGAAGTCCGCGCCGGCGGCACCGGGGTTCGCCCATACCCGCACGGTGCTGCAGGTGCCGGAGTTCACCGCCTTGCGTGGGGCGACCGCGGCCACCGTGTCGCGGAAGGCGACGAACACCGAGTC
>SYAB01000425.1 GCA_005787665.1 Actinomycetota bacterium | reverse complement strand
GCGGTGACACTGGCCGCACTCAACGCCGAGCGCGTCGAGTTGGCCGACGAACCGGTCCATCGCGACGCGACGTGGGTCTCGGACTACCTGATCGACCCGTTCACGGTGCCGACCGCGGACAAGGTCGCGCTGCTCGGGGAGTACTCGGGCCGACTGCTCGCATCCGATGGCGTCGACCACGTCTCGGCGGCGGTCACCGCCGTCAAGGAACAGACCTTCTACGCCGACACCTTCGGCTCCGCGATCACCCAGCAGCGGGTCCGCACCATGCCGGTGCTCGAGGCGGTTGCCGTGGACGCCGCTGTCGGCAGCTTCGAGTCGATGCGCACTCTCGCCCCGCCCACCGGCCGGGGATGGGAGGCGGTGGCCGGCGACGAGGTGTGGAGTTGGAGCACCGAGTTGGCCGAACTGCCGGTGCTGCTGGCCGAGAAGACCAAATCGCCCAGCGTCGTCGCCGGGCCCACCGACCTGGTGATCGACCCCACCAACCTGTGGCTGACCATCCACGAGTCGATCGGGCACGCCACCGAGTACGACCGGGCCATCGGCTACGAAGCCGCCTATGCCGGAACGTCATTCGCCACTCCCGACAAGCTCAATCGGATGCGCTACGGCTCGCCGGTGATGAACGTCACCGCCGACCGGACCGCTGCGCACGGACTGGCCAGCATCGGCTACGACGCCGAGGGCGTCGCCGCCCAGCAGTGGGATCTGGTGCGCGATGGGGTCTTCGTCGGCTACCAACTCGACCGGGTGTTCGCCCGCAAACTCGGTGTCCCGCGCTCCAACGGATGCTCCTACGCCGACTCCGCGCACCATGTCCCGATCCAGCGGATGCCCAACGTGTCGCTGCAACCCGGCACCGACAATCTGAGCACCGTGGACCTGATCAACCGGGTCGAGGACGGTATCTACATCGTCGGGGACAAGAGTTGGTCGATTGACATGCAGCGCTACAACTTTCAGTTCACCGGGCAGCGGTTCTTCCGTATCCGAGGCGGTCGTCTCGACGGCCAGCTGCGTGACGTCGCCTACCAGGCCACCACCACCGACTTCTGGAACTCGATGGAGGCCGTCGGCGGCGCATCGACTTGGCGGCTCGGCGGGGCGTTCAACTGCGGCAAGGCCCAGCCGGGTCAGGTCGCCGCGGTCAGCCATGGCTGCCCGTCGGCGTTGTTCCGGGGGGTCAACGTCCTCAACACCCGTGAGGAGGCCGGGGCATGATCGCCGCCCAGGATCTCGTCGACCTCGTCCTGCAGGCCGCCGCGCGCTCGGGCCGCTGCGAGGAGACGATCGTCATCGTCACCGACCGCTCTGACGCCTCGCTGCGCTGGGCGGGCAACTCGATGACCACCAACGGGGTGGCGACATCCCGGTCCACCGCGGTCATCTCGATCGTCCGCCGGGGCGACGCGGCGCATGTCGGGGCGGTGCGGTCCAGCGTGGTCGATCCGGGGGCCGTCGACGACCTGGTCGCCGCCGCCGAGTACGCCGCACTGGCCGCGCCCGAGGCGCGTGACGCCGCGCCCCTGCTGGGCGGCGCCGGTTCCCCGGCTGATTGGGGCGACCCGGTGCCGGGAACCGGGGCCGGCGCCTTCGCCGAAGTGGCCCGCGGGCTGTCGGCGGGATTCGGCCGCAGCGACCTGCTCTACGGATTCGCCCACCATGTCGTGGAGACCACGTTCCTGGCCACCTCGACCGGAGTGCGTCGCCGCTTCACCCAGCCCACCGGGTCGGTAGAGATCAACGCCAAACGCGACGGCGCCAGCGCCTGGGCCGGGATCAGCACACCCTGGTTCGCCGAGGTTCCGATCGACGCCATGCTCGCCGAACTGGCCATGCGGCTGGACTGGTCACGGCGGACCGTGGAACTGCCGGCCGGACGCTACGAAACCTTGATGCCACCCTCGACCGTCGCCGACATGATGATCTACCTGGGCTGGTCGATGGAGGGGCGCGGTGCGCAGGAAGGCCGTACCGCGCTGTCGGCCCCCGGCGGCGGAACCCGGGTGGGGGAGCGGCTCAGCGATCTGCCGCTGACGATGTACTCCGACCCGTTCGCGAGCGGGCTGGAGTGCTCCCCGTTCGTCCACACCGCCACCGGTTCGGAGCGGATCTCGTTGTTCGACAACGGTATCGGCATCGATCGGGTCGACTGGATCCGCGACGGCGCGATCCACGCACTGGCCTATCCCCGTGCAGCGGCTGCCGAGTTCGGTACCGAGGTCGCGGTGCCGGCCGACAATCTGCTGATGACCGGCGGCACGGCGGATCTGGCGGACATGGTCGCGGCCACCGAACGTGGGCTACTGCTGACCACGCTGTGGTACATCCGAACCGTCGACCCCACCACCCTGCTGCTGACCGGGCTCACCCGTGACGGGGTCTATCTGGTCGAGGACGGCGAGATCACCGCGGCGGTCAACAACTTCCGGTTCAACGAGAGCCCGTTGGACCTGCTGCGGCGGGCCACCGAGGCGGGTGTGCCGGAGGTGACGCTGCCGCGGGAGTGGAGCGACTGGGCCACCCGCGCGGTCATGCCGACCCTGCGGATTCCTGATTTCCACATGTCGTCGGTGAGCCAGGCGCAGTAGAATTGATTGCATGGCATCAGTTGTCGTGATGCTATGCTGTCAAGCATGCGCACCACCGTGACCTTGGACGATGACACCCTGGCGGTGATTCACCGCCGGATGCGCGATGATGGAGTCTCCTTCAAGGCCGCTCTGAACGACGCGATCCGCGACGGCGCCCAGGGACGTCCGGAACCCGCGCCATTCACCACCCGGACGGCTGATCTCGGCGTTCCGTCTGTCAATCTCGACCGAGCCTTGCAGATCGCGGCAGAACTGGAAGACGAGGAACTGGTTCGCCGTCAGCGCCGCGGCGCATGAAGATCGTCGATGCCAATGTGCTTCTCTATGCGGTCAATTCGGCTAGTGACCATCACGATGGTAGTCGGCGATGGCTCGATGCGGCACTGTCGGGCGGCGACACCGTAGGGCTGGACTGGGTGCCGTTGCTCGCTTTCATCCGTTTGACGACAAAGGTCGGCCTCTTCCCCTCGCCACTGCACCCCTCTGCGGCGATCGCGCAGGTGACAGATTGGATCAGCGCGCCGGGATCGGTGCTCATCGGGCCGACGCCGCGCCACATCGATGTGCTCGGCGGGTTGCTGGCGCGTGTCGGTACCGGCGGCAACCTCGTCAGTGATGGGCATCTGGCGGCCCTGGCGATCGAGCATCGCGGGACCGTCGTCAGCTACGACAGTGACTTCGGCAGGTTCGAGGGAGTCACGTGGGCGACGCCGGACACCCTTCTCGTCTGAGGTTGGCCCATCGCGGCCTGGGGCGCGCGATAATCGCAGATGTGCCCACCGACGATCTCGACACCTGCCTGACCCGACTGGTCGAGCAGTCACCACCCG
>SYAB01000424.1 GCA_005787665.1 Actinomycetota bacterium | reverse complement strand
GGCCGACGAAACCTGGAACGCCTACATTTCCCTCGCCGATCCCAACACCCGCGTCGCGTTCCTGCGAACCCTGCGTTCGGTGGTCGACTACCGCGGCCAGGCGGTGAGCGCATTCAACAAGATGCACTTCACTTCGGGCCTGCCCACCCTGCTGCTCTGGGGCGAGCAGGATCGGCTGATCCCGGTATCGCATGGGCGCGACGCCCATGAGGCGCTGCCCGGCAGCAGGCTGGTGACGCTGCCGGGGGTCGGGCACTTCCCCCACGTCGAGGCGCCACTGGCGGTGACCGACACGGTGGACGAATTCATCGCCGCCACCGCGCCGTGGCACTGGCATCGGCCGGCACCGATCGACGACATTGCGGGCCTGACCCGCTGCTGAGATCAGCGCGTGCCCGTTCTTGCCGATCCGATGAGTCGCGACGACCGATTCGCGACAGCCAGGCGGTCATCGATGGCCGAGATGCGCTCCTCCGCCGCGCACCGTATCGTGCAATAACGCATCACTGCACGTCCAGCGATCACGACCGGCGATTCCCGGCCTGCTGGCGCTAGCTCCGCCGTAGGGTGAGCGCGTGCCTGACATTCCTCCCGCGCTCACCGACACCGGCCACATCCATGAGGTGGCGATCATCGGCGCCGGGCCCGGTGGGATCACCGCGGCGCACCTGCTGCGGCGCAACGGGATCGAGGACTTCGTCGTCCTGGAAAGGGCCGGGGACGTCGGCGGGACCTGGCGCGACAACCACTATCCCGGCCTGGCGGTCGACATCCCGTCGCTGTGGTACCAGTTCCCGTTCGCGCGCGATCCCAACTGGTCGCGGTTGTTCGCCTCCGGCCCGGAGATCCACCGGTACCTGCGCGACGTGGCCAGCCGGGAAGGCGTCTACTCGCATCTGCAGACCGACACCGAGGTGGTCCGGCAGGTGTGGGACGAAGACCACGCCTGGTGGCGCCTCGAGACCGCCGACGGCCGGGTCGTCCGGGCGCGATTCCTGATCAGTGCGGTCGGCGGATACGTCAACGCCAAGCCCGATGTGCCAATCGACGGGATCGACGACTTCGGCGGTCGGGTGATGCGCCCGAACGACTGGGACGACACCTTTGACCTCCGCGGCAAGCGGGTCGCGCTCATCGGCACCGGGTCCAGTGGCGTGCAGATCGCCGGCGCGCTCGCCGGGGTCGCCGGCCAACTCGACGTGTATCAGCGCACCCCGGCCTGGGTGCTGCCGAAGATTGACTTCGAGATGAGCCCGCGGATGCGAACGGTCCTGAAAGTACCGGGTGTGCTGCCGGCGATCGACGCCGCCGGACGCTGGATGATGGACATCTTCCTCGGGGCCCCGATATGTCACCTGCTGTCGAGGCTGTCCGAGCGGACCCTCAAGCGGGTGATGCCGCTCTATGACGCCTACTGCCGCACGCTCTACCGGGGATTGTTGCGAGCAACCGTTCGGGACAAAGCTGTCCGGAGAAAACTGCTCCCGCGGTACGGCATCCTGGCCAAGCGCCCGGTGATCTCCAGCGCGTTCCTGCCGATCTTCAACCGCACCAACACCGCGCTGGTCACCACGCCGATCGAGCGCATCACCGCGACCGGAGTGCGAACCGTCGACGGAGTCGACCGGCCCGTCGACCTGATCGTCACAGCCACCGGTTACCAGTTGTGGACCGACCCGGAGACCTACCGGCCTGGAACGATCATCGGCCGAGACGGATTCGACCTTGCCGTGCATTACCGCACCCATGGTCTGCAGAGCTACGCCGGCAGCGCGCACCCCGGCCTGCCGAACCGATGGGAGTTGGTCGGTCCGGTCGGCTTCGTCGGCTTCGCGTGGTTCGACTACCTGCAGACGGTCACCTCCCACGCGGTGCGGGTCATCGCCGAGACCCGGCGCCGCGGGGCGGTGGCCGCCGAAGTGACGGCCGATGCGTTCGACGAACGTAACCGCAAACTTCAGCGTCAGGGTCGGGCGATGCGGCTCTACTTCACCGAGTGCAATCCCGGGCTGAACACCTATTTCGTCAACTCCCTCGGGCAGGCCGTGTACTACCGGCCCGAAACCATCGCTGCATCAAGGAGATTCAGCCGAACCTCCCCCTTGGAAGACTATGCATTCACGGCACGGGCATTGACGCCCGAGCCGGCCCCGGTTACCCGGGCAGTGTCCGCATGAGCGACTCGGCGCACCGGCCACTGGAGGGCAGAGTCGCCTACATCACCGGCGCCGCCCGCGGGCAGGGTCGGGCGCACTGCGTCAGGTTGGCCCGCGCCGGCGCGAACATCGTCGCCATTGACGCCTGCGGTCCGGTCGGCGCGCACATCGGCTACCCACCCGCGCAGCCCGAGGATCTGGCCGAGACCATCCGGTTGGTCGAGGACGAGGGCGCCAAGATCTCCGCCCACCCCGTCGACGTCCGCGACCTCGCCGGTCAGCAACGGGTGATTGCCAGTGCCAAAGAGCAATTCGGCCGCCTCGACATCGTGGTCGCCAACGCCGGTGTGATGAGTTGGGGCCGGGCCTGGGAAATTCCGGCCGAGCAGTGGCAGGAGATGATCGACATCAACCTGACCGGGTTCTGGAACACGATCAAAGCTTCGGCGCCGGCGATGATCGAGGCAGGCAACGGTGGGTCCATCATCGCGATCAGTTCCGCCGCGGGCATCAAGGCCGTGCCCGGTGCGGGGCATTACAGCGCAAGCAAGTTCGGCATCGTCGGGCTCACCAATTCGCTGGCAAT
>SYAB01000423.1 GCA_005787665.1 Actinomycetota bacterium | reverse complement strand
CCGCCGCCGGTGACCATGTGGACGTCCGGCGCGTAGAGATGTTCGCGCAGATTCGCCGGCGGCACCACACCCGGGCCGACGGCGGCCGGGGTGAGGTCGACGGCGGTGATACCCGCCTCGGCGTAGCGGGGGGCGGCGGCCCGGTGTACGTAGGCCGAGGTCGCCTCGAAAACCAGGTCGGGCAGCTCGGACTGGGCGAGCAGCCACTCGACGCCCTCGTGGCTGGTCTCCAAACCGAGCTTGCGGGCCCGGGCCAGACCCTCGCTGTCGGGGTCGATGCCGATCATCCAGCGTGGTTCCAGCCACTCCGAACGCAGCAGTTTGTAGAGCAGGTCGGTACTGATGTTGCCGGAGCCGACGATGGCGACCGATTTCCGCGCTGAACCCATGGTGCTCCTAGTCGAAGGACAGCCGGACCGAGCCCAGCCCGGCGAAGTCGGCGACGAAATCATCCCCGGGACGGACGTCGATGGCGCGCGTACACGAACCGGGCAGCACGATGTCGCCGGCCCTGAGCCGGACGCCGAAACCGTCCACCTTGCGGGCCAGCCAGGCCACGGCGGTGACGGGGTTGCCCAGGACGGCGTCGCTGCGACCTTCGGCGACGACTTCTCCATTGCGGGTCAGCACCGCGTCGATGGCGGTGATGTCGATGTCCTTCGGCGATACCCGTTGCGCGCCCAGGACGAAGCCCGCCGAGGAGGCATTGTCGGCGATGGTGTCGCACAAACCGATCTTCCAGTCCGTGATGCGGGTGTCGATCAGCTCGATCGAGGGTGCGTAGGCCGCGGTCGCGGCGAGAACATCGTCCTCGGTGCATCCCGCCCCCGGCAGGTCCGCGGCCAGGATGAAGCCCACCTCCACCTCCACCCGCGGGTAGAGGTACCGCGACGCCGGAACCGGGGTGTCCTCGAAGACCTCCATATCGGCCAGCAGGTGGCCGTAGTCGGGTTCGTCGACTCCCATCATCTGCTGCATCGCCGCGGAGGAGAGCCCCACCTTGTGACCCACCACGGTGGCACCCTCGGCGATCCGCTGACCGATGTTGAGCAGCTGGATCTGGTAGGCGTCGACGACGTCGATGTCGGGGTGAGCAGCGGTCAACGGCGGGATCGGCACCCGCGTGCGCTCCGCGTCGGCCAGGTCGGCGGCAAGTGCGGCACGGGTTTCGCTGCTCAGCATTACCCGGATCCCATCGTCAATGTCATGCGAACGTCAGTAGCGCCCACCGTGGGCAATTCTATAACGTGTTCTAGTATGACAGTCCAGGAGTTCGACGTCGTCGTGGTCGGTAGTGGCGCAGCGGGGATGGTCGCCGCCCTTACCGCCGCCAAGCAGGGACTTTCCACCGTCGTGGTGGAGAAGTCTGCCCACTTCGGCGGATCGACGGCCCGCTCCGGTGGGGGGGTGTGGATTCCCAACAACGAAGTCCTGCAACGAGACGGTGTCACCGACACCGCCGAAGCTGCCCGGACGTACCTGCACACCATCGTCGGCGACGTCGTCCCCGCCGAGAAGATCGACACCTATCTCGACCGCAGCCCGGAGATGCTGTCGTTCGTGCTGAGGAACACCCCGCTGAAGATGTGCTGGGTGCCGGGCTATTCGGACTACTACCCGGAGACCCCCGGCGGGCGGCCGGCCGGCCGCTCCATCGAACCGGAGCCCTTCGACGCCAAGCGGCTCGGCCCGGACCTCCCGGGCCTGGAACCCGCCTATGGCAAGGTGCCGCTCAACGTCGTGGTGATGCAGCAGGACTACGTCCGGCTCAATCAGATGAAACGGCATCCGCGCGGGGTCCTGCGCAGCCTCAAGGTGGGGATCCGGACGGCGTGGGCAGGTGTTCGCGGTAAGAACCTGGTGGGGATGGGCCGGGCGCTCATCGCGCCGTTACGGATCGGGCTTCGCGAGGCGGGCGTGCCGGTATTGCTCAACACCGCCCTGACCGACCTTTACCTGGAGGACGGCGTGGTCCGCGGCATCTACGTTCGGGACACGACCGCCGACGGGACCGCCGAGCCCCGACTGATTCGGGCCCGGCGCGGCGTCATCCTCGGCAGCGGAGGCTTCGAGCACAACGAGTCGATGCGGCGCAAGTATCAGCGCGAGCCGATCGGAACCGAGTGGACCGTCGGTGCCGCGGCCAACACCGGCGACGG
This sequence comes from Actinomycetota bacterium, assembly GCA_005787665.1. The sequence goes on along the minus strand of SYAB01000423.1, from coordinate 1,328 downwards.
CATCCAGGCCGCCGAAAAGCTGGGCGCGGCACTGGATCTGATGGAGGACGCCTGGTGGGGTCCGACGGTGCCGTTGGAGGGTGCACCGTGGTTCGCGCTGTCCGAGCGCAACTCCCCCGGCTCGATGATCGTCAACATGTCAGGCAAGCGGTTCATGAACGAGTCGATGCCCTATGTCGAAGCATGTCATCACATGTACGGCGGCCAGTACGGGCAGGGCGCCGGGCCGGGCGAGAACGTGCCGGCCTGGCTGATCTTCGATCAGCGCTACCGGGACCGCTACATCTTCGCCGGCCTGCAGCCGGGGCAGCGGATTCCGAAGAAGTGGCTGGAGTCTGGGGTGATCGTCAAGGCCGACACCCTTGAGGAACTGGCGCAGCGCACCGGCCTGCCCACCGAGGAGTTGCGCTCGACGGTCGCGCGGTTCAACGGCTTCGCCCGATCCGGCGTCGATGCGGACTTCCATCGCGGGGAGAGCGCCTACGACCGCTACTACGGAGACCCGACGAACAAGCCCAACCCGAACCTGGGCGAGATCGGCCAGCCGCCGTATTACGCGGCCAAGATGGTTCCGGGCGATCTGGGCACCAAGGGCGGGGTGCGCACCGACGTCAACGGCCGCGCCCTCCGCGACGACGGGTCGGTGATCGAGGGCCTTTACGCCGCCGGCAATGTCAGCGCCCCGGTGATGGGCCACACCTATCCCGGTCCGGGCGGCACCATCGGCCCGGCGATGACCTTCGGCTATCTCGCGGCGCTGGACCTGGCCCGCTCGGCACCGAAAGGCTGATATGCCCATCGATCTCGGCGTCGCCCTCGGCACGCCACTTCCGCCCGTCGAGTTTTCCTGGGCCAGCAGTGATGTGCAGCTCTACCATCTCGCGCTGGGCGCCGGATCCGACCCCATGGACGCCCGCGAACTGCGCTACCTCGCTGACGGCACACCGCAGGTGCTGCCCACTTTCAGCAGCGTGGCGGCCAGCTTCCACATGACCGAGCCGCCGGCGGTCAGCTTTCCCGGCGTGGACATCGAACTCGGCCGGGTGCTGCACGGCAGCGAATGGGTCAGTGTTCCCGGACCGCTGCCGGCCGGTGGTTCGGCGCGCGCGACCACACGGATCACCGACATCTGGGACAAGGGAAAGGCGGCGGTGATCCTCAGCGAGACCACGGTCACCGACCTCGACGGCGCCGAACTGTGGCGCACGAGACGCTCGATCTTCGCCCGCGGAGAGGGCGGCTTCGGCGGTGAGCGCGGGCCATCGACATCGGTGGCGGTGCCGGATCTTAGCAACTTGTAATGAATTATCCTCAACAGTCATCTTCAT
>SYAB01000422.1 GCA_005787665.1 Actinomycetota bacterium | reverse complement strand
CCACCGCAGAATCACCGGTGGCGAGGTCGACGGTGGACAGCGCGCGGGGCACCGTCGAGTTCGGTTTCATCGCCGCACGCACCCGCAGCGGCTGACCGTTGGTCATTCCGCCTTCCAGCCCACCGGCCCGGTTGGTGGAGCGCACCACACCGGCGGGGCCGCCACCGGGGCCGCCCTCGCCGGGGAACATCTCGTCGTGGGCTCCGCTGCCCCGCCGGCGCGCCGTCTCGAATCCGTCGCCGATCTCCACACCCTTGATCGCCTGGACCCCCATCACGGCGGCGGCGAGCTGGCTGTCGAGACGGCTCTCGCCGCTGACGAACGAGCCCAGCCCGACCGGCAGGCCGTGCGCGACCACCTCGACCACGCCGCCGAGGGTGTCGCCGTCGGTCTTGGCGGCCTCGATCTGGGCGATCATCGACGCCTCGGCCGCCTCGTCAAACGCCCGGACCGGGCTCTCGTCGATACGAACCAGATCCGCGGCCTCCGGTGGCGGTCCGGCGTAGGGCGCAGAGGCGCCGATGGAGACCACGTGCGAGAGCACCTCGACGCCCAGAGCCTGCCGAAGGAAGGCCCTCGCGATACTCGCCGCGGCGACCCGGGCCGCCGTCTCGCGGGCGCTGGCCCGCTCCAGGACCGGCCGGGCATCGTCGAATCCGTACTTGAGCATTCCCGCATAGTCGGCGTGACCGGGCCGCGGACGGGTCAGCGGCGCGTTGCGCGCCACCTCGAGTTCGGCGGCATCGACCGGGTCCGCCGCCATCACCGTCTCCCACTTGGGCCATTCGGTGTTGCCGATCTCGATGGCGATCGGCCCGCCGAGGGTGCAGCCGTGGCGGACCCCGGCCAGCACCGTGACCTCGTCTTGTTCGAACTTCATGCGGGCGCCGCGCCCATAACCGAGCCGGCGGCGGGCCAACTGGGCGGCGATGTCGGCCGACGTCACCTCGACACCGGCCACCATGCCCTCGACCATGGCGACCAGGGCGCGGCCGTGGGATTCTCCGGCGGTGGTCCAACGCAACACGACGCTATCTTCCCACAGCGTGAAGCGCGTTCCGGGCGCCAGTGTCTTCGCCGGTGTGAGGACTATGGCGCTGCTTCGCCCAGTTCGTCTGCATAGAGCACACACCCGGCGCAGGTGACGACATCGGGCAGCCGATCTAGAACACGGCCGGCGAAGCGGCGATCAGACTTGCCACACACATCGACGGACCATGCGGCAGCGCCCCGCAGCGACCACGCAGTATCGCCACCGTGCCGCACAGCGCCGTCAGCAGCGCGGCACCCACGGCGCCGAGCACCCACACCGGCGCACCGAGCGCCCCGGTCAGCCCGCCGAGGGCGACGGCGAGCTTGACGTCTCCGCCGCCCATGGCCGACGGGTCGGCCAGGTGGACGGCCAGATAGAGCCCGCCCAGGGCGGCGGCCCCCAACAGCGCCGGCCACCCGCGACCGCACGCCGCGCAGAAGGGCAGGATCACCGCCGCGCCGCTCAGGGTGAGCGCATCGGGCAGTCGCCGCTCACGCAGGTCGATCACGCACAGCGCAACGGCCCAGACCAGCACGACCAGGCAGAGCGCAGTGCGAACCATGCCGGCACGCTAGACCAGTGCGGCGGCCATCTGCTCTCGCGGCGCGGGGCGGCCTGTGAATTGTTCGACCTGGCTGAACGCCTGATGCAGCAGCATCTGCAGACCGCTCACGACCTCTCCGCCGCCGGCCGCGACCGCGTGCGCCAGCGGCGTCGGCCACGGATCGTAGATCGCGTCCAGCAGCAAGGGCATTCCGGCGAACCGCTGCGCGTACCCGGCCGCCGCGTCCGCGGGAATGGTGCTGACCAGCACGTCGGCCCGGGCGGCGAAATCGGCCAGTCGCTCATCGGAGAGCCCGCAGAACCGGGTCGGCACGCCGATCCTCGATCCCAGATCCAGCAGCCGGGCGACCTTGGCGGGGTCGCGCGCGACGACGGTGATGTCGATGACACCCAGCCCGGCCAGGGCGATCAACGCGGCCGGCGCGGTGCCGCCCGCGCCCAGCACGATCGCCCGCCGCAGACCACCGCGATGACCCAGCGCCCCGGCCACCCCGTCGATATCGGTGTTGTCGGCACGCCAACCGGTGGGGGTCCGCACCAGCGTGTTGGCCGAACCGGACAGTTCTGCGCGCTCGGTGGCCTCGTCGGCGAAATGCAGGGCCGCAAATTTGCCGGGCATGGTGACGGAGACTCCCACCCATTCGGGACCGAATCCGCCTACCAGCGTCGGCAATTCGTCGGCCGTGCACTCGATGCGCTGATAGGTCCAATCGTCCAATCCCAGCGCGCGATAGGCGGCCAGGTGCAGGTCAGGAGACCGCGAGTGCGCGACCGGCGATCCCAGGACGGCCGCCTTACGCGCCGGCACGGCCGTTCATCGTCCGGAGTTCAGAAAGCCGCTACCCAACGCCAGTTCCCGGTTCGCCAGATGCTCCTGGTAGTCGCTGGTGAACAGGGTGGTGCCGTCGGAGTCGATGGTCACGAAGTACAGCCAGTCCCCCGCTTCGGGATTCTCCGCCGCAGCCAGGGCTTCGGCACCCGGCGAGCAGATGGGCGTTGCGGGCAGACCCGCCATGGCATAGGTGTTCCACGGTGTCTCGGTGGCCCGATCCTTATCGGTCGTGGCCACCTCCTGACGGTCCAGCGGGTAATTGACCGTGGAGTCGAATTCCAATCGGTCGTAGTCGCTGGCCAACCGGTTGTAGATGACCCGGGCGACCTTGGCGAAGTCCGCGGGCTGGGCCTCCTTCTGCACCAGCGAGCCCACGATGAGCACCTGGTATGGGGACATGTTCAGCGCTTTGGCCGCGTCCAGGATTCCCCCTTTGACGTAGCCCTCGCCGCTCTCGCCGACAAGCTTGGCCAGAATCTCCTTGGCCGAGGAGGCCGGGTTGATGTTCCACGTGCCGGGCGCGATCAGCCCCTCCAGTCGCCGATGACTCTGGCCCATGGCGCCGGCCCCCTGGGCGGCCCAGTCCGGGACGTTCAGCGACTGCAACGTCCCCTCCTCGGAGGCGGCCTTGAGTTCTGCGGCCGTCACGCACTTCTCGGTCCCGTTGAGTTCCACGCAGCTGGCGTCGGCGATCAGCGAGAAGATACCGGGATTCACCGCTCCGGAGCCCACCGCGGTGATGTCGTCGAGCTGCTTTCCTTCGGGGATGACCAGCTTGCCCACCCGGGAGGCCGGGTCGGTCAGCTTCTGGACGGCGGTAGCCGCCGGGATCTCGGTACGAAGCTTGTAGAAGCCGGGCTGGATCGCGGCGAGTTCCGCGTTGCCCGAGGCCGCCGAGACGAACATCCCGACATCGCCGATGACGCCCTTGTCGACCAGGTCCTGGGCGATCACCGAGCCGGAATCGCCGGGGCTCACCTCGATGATGATGTCCTCTTTGCCCTCGCCCGTGTAATCGGTCGGCAGCTTGGGCCCGCCGAAGAGTTTGGGCCCGAGCAACCAGGCGCCCAGCACACCGGCGACCAGCACGGCCAACACGCCCAGCAGGCGGCCCCTGCCGCCGTTGCCCGGCGCGCGCTGTTGGCCGCGGGGTGCCCCCACCGCCGTCGGCTCGGCACGTTCAGGCTGCAGATCTTCCGACATCGTCACTCTTTCAGCGTCGTGGCCGCATTGCGGCGTTGGTCGAGCCAGCCTTGCAGGATTGCCACGGCGGCGGCCTGGTCGATCATCCCCCGTTGGTCCTTGGCACGGACTCCGGCTTGCCGTAGGGAACGTTCCGCGCTGACCGTAGTCAGTCTCTCGTCGGCCAACCGCACCGGCACCGGGCTGACCCGTCCGGCGAGAGCGGTCGCCACCTCGAGCGCGTCGCGCGCCGAGGAACCCGCCCGGTCGGCCAGGGTGCGGGGCAACCCGACCACCACCTCCACGACGCCGTATTCGGCCACCAGCGAGGCCAGTCTGCGCAGGTGGGCGTCCCGGCGATCCCGGCGCACCGTTTCCACCGGAGTCGCCAGGATGCCATCGGGATCGCTCACCGCGACCCCGATCCGCACAGTTCCGACGTCGATGCCCAGCCGGCGGCCCCGGCCCGGGTCGTCAGCGCCCGGCCGGTCGGGCGTCGGGTCGTCGATCATGAGCAGCTCTCAGTCCCGGGCCAGTTCCGCGCGGACCGCTGCCAGCGCCGCATCGATGCCGGACGGATCTTTGCCGGAGCCCTGCGCCATATCGGCCTTGCCGCCACCCCTGCCGCCGACGGCGGCGGAGACAGCGGCAACGAGGTAGGAGGCCCGTATTCCGGCGTCCTGGGCCGCCTGATTGGCCGCCACCACGAACGGCACTCCACCTTCGGCATCCTCGGCGACGAGAACCACCACGCCGGGATCGGCGCCCAACCTGGCCCGGATGTCACCGACGAGGGATCTCAGATCGGACGCGGTCATCCCGGCCGCCATTCGCTGAGCCACCAGACGGACCCTACCCACCTGTTCGGCCGAAGCGACGGCATTGCCGGCCGCGGCGCGTGCCGTCGAGAGCCGCGCCCGCTCGAGCTCCTTCTCGGCGGACTTGAGCCGCTCCACCAGGGTGGCGACCCGCGCCGGCACCTCTTCGGAGGGCACCTTCAGCGACGAGGCCAGCCCGGCCATCAACGCCCGCTCCTTGGCCAGGTGCCGGAACGACTCGAGGCCCACATACGCCTCAACGCGGCGAACCCCGGAACCGACCGAGGACTCGCCGAGAATGGTCACCGGACCTACCTGAGCCGAGCTGTGTACATGGGTGCCTCCGCAGAGTTCCAGGGAGAACGGCCCGCCGATCTCCACGACGCGGACCTGCTCGGGGTACTGCTCACCGAACAGGGCCATGGCCCCCATCGCCTTGGCCTTGTCGAGTTCGGTGAGGAAGGTGTTCACCGGGTAGTCGGCCTGCACCGCCTGATTGGCGATCTCCTGAATCTGGTCGCTCTGGCTCTCGGTCAAGGCGCCCTGCCAGTTGAAGTCGAACCGCAGGTATCCGGGGCGGTTCAGCGATCCGGCCTGAACAGCGTTGGGGCCCAGCACCTCTCGCAACGCCGCATGCACCAGATGAGTACCGGAGTGCCCCTGGGTGGCGCCATGGCGCCAGCGTGGGTCGACGGCGGCGACGATGGTGTCGCCTTCGACGAACTCCCCCGACTCGACGTTGACCCGATGCACCCACAACGTTCTGGCGATCTTCTGCACGTCGGTGACCGCAGCCTTCGCCGACCCGCCGGCACCGGTTCCGGTGATCCAGCCGGCGTCGGCGATCTGACCGCCCGACTCGGCATAGAGCGGGGTGCGGTCCAGGACGATCTCGACCCGCTCCGGCGGCACCGTTTCGGAGTGCACCCGCGGATGGTGGGCGACCACCGGAACCCTCTTGCCGTCGACGAAGATTCCCAGGATCCGGGCCTGCGAGCTCAGTTCGTCGAACCCGGTGAACTCGGTGGGGCCGGCATCGAGGAGTTCCCGGAACGCCGAGAGGTCGGCGTGGGCGTGTTTGCGCGCCGCGGCGTCGGCCTTGGCCCGCCGGCGTTGCTCGGCCATCAACTCGCGGAACCCGAGTTCATCGACGCTCAGGCCCGCTTCGGCGGCCATCTCCAGGGTCAACTCGATCGGGAACCCGTAGGTGTCGTGCAAGGTGAAGGCCTCGGCTCCGGGCAGTTCGGTCCGACCGGATGCCTTCGTCGCGGCCGCGGCGTTCTCGAACAACGTCGAGCCCGACGCCAGGGTGCGGTTGAAGGCCGTCTCCTCGGCGACCGCGATCCGGTTGATCCGGTCGAAGTCGGTGACGAGTTCGGGGTAGGACGGGCCCATCGCGTCGCGCACGCATTCCATCAACTCCCCGACGATCGGGGTGTCGATGCCGAGCAGCTTGGCCGAGCGGATGATGCGGCGTAGCAGCCGACGCAGCACGTACCCGCGACCCTCGTTGGACGGCGCCACCCCGTCGCCGATGATGATCGCCGCGGTGCGGGTGTGATCGGCGATGACGCGGTACCGGACGTCGTCGGCGGCATTGCCCCGGCCGTAGCCGCGCGGCGCGTACTGCGCGACCGTGTCGATCACCGGGCGTAGCAGGTCGGTCTCGTAGACGTTGTCAACACCTTGCAGCAGGCAGGCGATCCGCTCCACGCCCATACCGGTGTCGATGTTCTGGCGGGGCAGCGGGCCGAGGATCTCGAAGTCGTCCTTGCTGGTGCCCTCCCCCCGCTCGTTCTGCATGAACACCAGGTTCCAGATCT
>SYAB01000421.1 GCA_005787665.1 Actinomycetota bacterium | reverse complement strand
CAACTGGACCCCGACATCGACCTGGCGGCGCTGGATCTGAGCCCGGGGGAGCGGGCGGTCGCCACGGCGATGCAGCAGTACGGCGGCTATCTGATGGACGTCGCCGACACCCCGTTGAGCGTCAGTTTCGAACTGGACCGCACCGCGGCCCCGGGTGTGCTGGGCGCGGTCTACCAGAAGGCCGGGTTCCGATGGGACTACGACGCGATGGAGCACGTTCCCTGGGCCCAGTTGCGGGTGTTGACGTGAGCCGGGAATCCACTCCGATCCGGGTGCTGATGGTGCTGGACTCCTACAACTTCGGCGGCGCGGAGAACCTCATCGCCGAGTTGGGCCGATACGACCCGCGGTCGTTGGACGTCTCGGTCGCCAGCCTGGCCCCCGAGTCCAGTGGCCGGACCGCCCTGTTCGACCGGCTGTCCGACGCGGGCCTGGACCCGGCCTACATCTCGGTGCGCAAACTGCTCGACCTGCCGGGCTTCGTCCGGCTGGTCCGGACCCTGCGACGCGCCCCGGTGGATGTGGTGCACGCCCATCTCGGCTATGCCGCCACCCTGGTGCCCCTCGCTGCTCGACTGGTGGGCAAGCCGGTCGTCGCGACGTTGCACCTCAGCCCCCAGCCGCATACCTCCCGCGGCGAGTGGCTCAAAGAACGCCTCTCGGTGCGCATCCCGGCGCGACTCGGCCGGCTCGTGCTGGTCTCCCAGCATGCCTTCGACGAGTACGCCCGTATTCACGGGCCGGCCCGGCGGACCTGGCGGATGATCCCCAACGGCGTCGACCTGAACCGTTATGCGCTCCGCACCAGGGCGCTCTCGGCCGATCGGCCGGTGTGGGCGATGGTCGCCGCGCTGCGTCCGGACAAGAACCATGCGGACCTGGTGCGGGCCTGGGCGGGGGTGGTGGCGGTCCATCCGGAGGCGAAGCTGCTGATCATCGGTGACGGGCCGAGTCGGCCCGATATCGAGCGCGCCGTGTCCGAGGCCGGGTTGGAGCAGTCCGTGCAGTTGTTGGGCCGCCGGGAGGATGTCCCCGAGATCCTGCCCACCCTCGACGGCGTGGTGTCGTCATCGGTCGACGAAGCGTTGCCGACCGCCCTGATCGAGGCGGGCGCCTGCGGGCTGCCGGTGGTGGCCACCGACGCCGGCGGGACCCGTGAGATCGTGCTGGACGACATCACCGGCAGGCTGGTGCCGATGCGCGACGTCCCGGCCCTGACCCAGGCTCTGCTGGACACCATCTCCGATCCCGAGCGGGCGGACGCCTACGGGCTGGCCGGACGGGCCCGCGTCGAGGAGCAGTACTCCATGCCGACCTGGGTGGATCGACTCGAACGGCTCTACCGGGAGGTGATCGGTGAGCGAGGCTGACCGGCTTGATCGGCTGCCGCCGCTGACGGCGGCGCATGTGATCCACTCGCTCGGTGCCGGCGGGGCCGAGACGATGCTGGTGGAGCTGGCCCGGGTCGCCCCATCGGCCGGCCTTGCCCTCGTGGTCATCGGTCTGTCCGATGCCGAGTCCGACGCCGGAACGGACAACCGGGTCGTCCCGCAACTCCGTGAGCTCGGGGTGACGGTATACGAGATGCACTCGGGCCGTTACGATCCCACTGCCGTCCGAGGGCTGGCGAAGCTGCTGCGAGCGGAGCGGGTCGACATCGTCCACACCCACCTCAAGCATGCCGACGTGGTCGGTGGCACCGCCGCGCGACTGGCCGGCCTGCCGTCGGTCTCCACCCTGCATGTGATCGACATCCCCACTTCGGGTATGCATCGACTGCGGGTGCGGGCCGCGGTCTTCGCCCGCCGGCATCTCTCCAGCATGGTCATCGCACTCTCCGCCGCCCAGCGCCGCTGGTATGCCGAGTACGCCGGCCCGGATGCCCCGATTGTGGTGTTGCCCAACGGAGTTGCCGAGCCCCTGGTGACCCGGGACGGCGCTGTGGCGCGCTCGGAGATCGGTGTGCCCGATGGCGACCTGCTGGCCGTCTGTGCGAGCCTGATGCGACCGGAGAAGGGCCACGCCGACCTTCTGGAAGCGGTCCGGCTGCTGCCCGACGACACCGGCGTGGTGGTGGCACTGGCCGGCGACGGGCCGCTGCTGGAGACGATCAGTGCACAGGTTGCGGCGGATCCCGTTCTGCAGCAACGGATCAGGATCCTGGGGTTCCGCGACGATGTGGCCGATCTGATCGCGGCCTGCGACTTCGTCGTCCAGCCGTCACTGGAGGACGCACTGCCGACGTCGCTGATCTCCGCACTGGCGGTCGGCCGGCCGATCGTGGCGACCGACGTCGGAGGCATTCCCGATATCGTCGGTCCAGGGTGCGGGACGCTGGTGGCGGCGGGACAGCCCGCGGCACTCAGTGTCGGGATCGCGGAGATGGCGGCTGTCGTGCGCGCGGACCCGGACGCGGTCGCGGCGACCCGCCACGCCGCCCGGCAGTGGTACGAGGCCCATTTCAGCGCTGAGGTCTGGGTGCAGAATCTGCGCGCGCTCTACGGGGCGGTCATCGACGGCCGGCGACCGTCGTCCGGGCGGAAGATCGCCCTGGTGGAGTTCCCCCCCTCGGGGGGTTTGTATCAGTTCTCGCTACAACTGGGCGAGGCGTTGGCCCGGTCCGGCGATGACGTCGAACTGATCACCGGACCCGCCCAGGAATTGCTGTCCCGCGAACCCGGTTGCCGGGTGCGCGCCATTCTGCCGACCTGGCACCCGACCGCCGGCGCGGATGCTCCCGACTGGTGGCGACGGGCCCGTCGGGTGATCCGTGCGGGCCAGCACTCGGCCGCCTGGCTGGTGCTGATCGCCCACCTGATCCGCACCCGTCCGGACGTCGTGCTGTGGTCGGCCTGGCGGTTCCCGGTCGACGGCTGGGGGGTCCGGGCGGTGCGCCGGATGCTGCCGCGTGCGGTGCTGGGCATCGTGGCCCACGAGCCGCGTCCACTCGTCGAGCAACCCGGACAGGACGGGATGTACAAGACGTCCGGAGTCACTTATCGCGCACTGGCCAAGGCCTACGCCGATCTGGACGTCGCGTTCGTCCTCGGGGACTCCGCCCGGCGGATCCTGATGGAAACCTGGCCGATCACCGCCCCGGTCGCGGTGATCCCGCACGGCGACGAGGGCATCTTCGTCACCGGGGAGGTGCCGGACGCCGGGGCCACCGAACCGGTCGCGTTGTGCTTCGGCACCATCACCGCCTACAAGGGCATCGACACGCTGTGCGAGGCCTGGCCGCTGGTGCGGGCCGAGGTGCCGGACGCCGAACTGGTGATCGTCGGTGCGGTGAGCGCGGACATCGATGAACCGGCATTGCGGTCGACGGTGGCGAGGTTGCCCGGTGTCAGCCTGCACACCGGATACGTGCCGGTGCCCGAGGTGGCGCCCTATTTCGCGCGGGCCCGCTGTGTGGTGTTGCCCTACAAACGCAGCTCGCAGTCCGGTGTCGCGCATCTGGCGCACACCATGGGCCGCCCGGTGGTCGCGACCCGGGTGGGCGACATCCCCGAGGTGGTCCACGACGGTGTTTCCGGACTGCTGGTGGCACCCGACGATCCCGAGGCTCTGGCGGGTGCCCTGATCCGGCTGCTCAAGGATCCCGATGCCGCCCGGGAGATGGGCGCGGCCGGTGCCGGCGGCCTCGCGGCGGCGGCGTCGTGGGACGACATCGCCGCTCAGCTGCAGAAAGGACTGCCCGCGGCCCGGGTCTAGTCGCTTCGGTCGCGGAAATAGTCGACGGTGCGCGCGACACCGTCGGGGAGCTGGACTCGCGGCGTCCAGCCCAGGACCGCCTCGGCCCGGCGGTTGTCCAGGCAGGACCGGGCCACATCGCCGAGTCGGGCCGGGGCGAACGACGGATCGTCGGGTGCGCCGGCCGCGGCCGCGACCAGGGTGTGCAGTTGCCGGTCGCTGGTCTCCACGCCCGTTCCGATGTTGAAGCGCTGCCCGCCCCCGGCCGCTCCGGCGGCCCGGGTGAAGGCGTCGACGACATCGTCGACGAACACGTAATCACGGGTGTTGGAACCGTCGCCGAACACCTTGGTCGGAGCGCCGGCCAGCAGGGCCTTGGCGAAGATCGCCACGACACCGGCCTCGCCGTGCGGGTCCTGGCGGGGCCCGTAGACGTTGGCGGGCGCGATGTGGGAGCAGTCCATGCCGTAGAGATGACGGAAGGTGTTCAGGTAGATCTCGCCGGAGACCTTGCCCGCCGCATACGGCGACTCCGGGTCGGTCGGGACGTCCTCGCTGACCGGGTACGCGGCTGGGACGCCGTAGATCGAGCCGCCCGAGGAGGTGTGCACTACCTTGCGGACCCCGGCCCGGCGGGCGGCCTCGGCAAGCCGGACGGTGCCCACGACGTTGGCCATCGCGTCGAACTCCGGATCGGTCACCGAACGCCGAACGTCGATCTGAGCGGCCAGGTGAAAGACCACCTCGGGTCCGGCCTCGCGCAGCAGTGCAACCAGGTCGTGGTCGACGATGTCGGCCACGACGAAGTCGAAGCCCGCCTGCTCCCGCGCGGAGACGAGGTTGGCCTCCTTGCCGGAGCTGAGGTTGTCGATACCGACGACGGTGTGGCCCTCCGCGAGCAGTCGATCGACCAGCGTTGATCCGATGAAACCCGCCGCGCCCGTGACCAGTGCCCGCATGGCGGTCACACTAGCAACCTGCTGGGCGGGCCGGGCCTGTCAACGGGTTGGCCGGAGGCACCACGTCCGGCGCGGGGTCGGCGTTCCCGCCGCGATCAGGACGGCGTGTTGCTCGCCGCCCGGGTCGCCGGGTGGACGGCGAGCAGCGGGAATCCGCCGCGCCGCTTACACATCGCCGCCAGTTCGGCATAGGCCTTCTCGCCGAGCAGTTCGGTGAGTTCCGGGGCGTAGGCCTGCCAGACCGGCTTGCTGCCGACGTGCGCGGCGGGATCGCCGGTGCAGTACCAGTGCAGGTCCTCACCGCCTTCTCCCCAGCCTCGCCGGTCGTACTCGGTGACGGTGGTCTTCAGGATCTCGGTGCCGTCCGGCCGGGTCACCCACTCCTGGCTGCGCCGGATCGGAAGCTGCCAGCACACTTCGGGTTTCATGGTCAGGGGCTCGACTCCGACCGCCAGCGCCTTGCTGTGCAGGGCGCAGCCGATTCCCCCCGGAAAGCCCGCACGGTTCAGGAAGATGCACGCCCCTTTGTACTTGCGGGTCCGCAGGTTGGGCTCACCGTCGTACTCGTCCATCTCGAGGTAGCCCTTAGGTCCCAGTCCCTTGTCGCGGAACTGCCAATCCGCGTCGGTCAGCGTCGCCACGGCGTCGTCGAGTTTGGCCCGGTCATCGTCGTCGGACAGGAACGCCCCGTGCGAACAGCATCCGTCGTCGGGCCGGCCCTCGACGGTGCCCCGGCAGGCCGGGGTGCCGAAGACGCAGGTCCAATTCGACAGCAGCCAGGTCAGGTCGGCGGCGATCAGGTGCTCGGGGTTGGCCGGATCGTGGAATTCGATCCACTCGCGCGGGAAGTCCAGATCGACCTCACCGGGGTGCCTGCGTGTCACGGAGTTAAACGGTAGACGACGTGGGCCGCTAGGTTGGAGCGCGTGCGAATCGGCGTGCTCGACGTGGGCAGCAACACCGTTCATCTCCTCGTGGTGGACGCCCACCGCGGCGGGCACCCCACGCCGATGAGTTCGACGAAGTCGCCGCTGCGGCTCGCCGAGTCGATCGACGACGCCGGCAAGCTCACCCGCCGTGGGGCCGGGAAGCTGATCGCTACCGTCGAGGAGTTCTCGAAGATCGCCCGCAGCTCGGGGTGTGCCGAGGTGATGGCGTTCGCCACCTCCGCGGTGCGGGACGCGCGCAACTCGGAGGAGGTTCTGGCCCGGGTGCGCGCCGAGACCGGGGTGGACCTGCGGGTGCTCTCCGGTTCGGACGAGTCACGGCTGACCTTCCTGGCGGTGCGGCGCTGGTACGGCTGGAGCGCCGGCCGGATCATCAACCTCGACATCGGCGGCGGTTCGCTGGAGCTGTCCAACGGCGTGGACGAGGATCCCGATGTGGCCATGTCGTTGCCGTTGGGCGCCGGCCGGCTGACCCGAGAATGGCTGGCCGACGATCCGCCCGGCCGGCGGCGGGTGGCGATGCTGCGGGACTGGCTGGACACCGAGATCAGCGACGCGGCCAAGGCGGTTCTCGACGCCGGCCAGGCCGACCTGGCGGTGGGCACCTCGAAGACCTTCCGGTCGCTGGCGCGGCTCACCGGCGCGGCACCCTCGGCGGACGGACCGCGGGTCAAGCGTGTCCTTACCGCAAACGGACTGCGCCAGCTCATAGCGTTCATCTCTAGGATGACCACTGCAGATCGTGCCGAGTTGGAGGGAGTGAGTGTCGAGCGGGCGCCGCAGATCGTGGCCGGCGCCCTGGTGGCCGAGGCGAGCATGCGCGCACTGTCCCTGGAGTCAGTCGACATCTGCCCCTGGGCACTGCGCGAGGGGATCATCCTGCGCCGGCTGGACAACGAGGCCGAGGGCACCACCCTGGTGGAGACGAGAGGCGAGACGCGATGAGCGCATCGGAGGACAACACCCGCCCGATATCGGTGGCGGAGCTGTTGGCGCGCAACGGAACCATCGGCGCGCCGCCGGTCGGCGGGCGTGGCCGACGCCGTCGCCGTAACGCCGACACCCGCAGTGTGGCTGAACTGACGGGGGAGATCCCGGTCGTTCGCACGGACGCCGTGCCGCCGGTCAACGCGGAGTCGGACGTCGAGGAGATCGGCGTCGAGGAGTTCGAGGCTGACGGCGGGGAAGCCGCCGCCGAGGTCTCTGCCGAAGAGGTCTCTGCCGAAGAGGTCTCTGTCGAAGAGATCGCCGGTGAAGAGATCGGCGCCGAAGAAATCGCGGCCGAAGAGACGGCCGTCGTCGAGCCGGTCGGTGACGCATCGCCCGTCGAAGCGCGGTCCGCCGAAACCGTCGTGATTTACGCCAGTTCCCCGGACGCGGTGAACCAGGCGGCGGAATTCGTCATCCACCAGGCCGTTTCCGAGGACTTTTCCGGGGAACTTTCTGAGGAACTCTCCGAGGACGTGATCGAGGAACTCTCCGAGGAACCCGTCGAGGAGCCGGCCGAGGAACCTCTCGCGGACCTTGCCGAGGAGCCGGCCGAGGAACCTCTCGCGGACCTTGCCGAGGAGCCCGCCGAGGAGCCCGTCGAGGCATCCGTGGACGACGCCGTCGTCACCGACATCGCCCCGCCACCGCCCCGCTCACCGAACCAGCTGCCCAGCCGGCGCGGCGGCCCCCAGCGCGGTTATGACCCCCGCCCGGCCCGCCGGGCCTCCGGCGCCGAGCGGATGGCCCCGGATCCGGTCGTGGAATCGGTCGACCTGGCCGCGCTCGTCGAGGAGAGCGGTGAGAGCGTCGAGGAGTTGCGCTCTTACCTGCAGTCCTCGGGCGGGACGTTGTTCTCCGGCGAGACCGTGGCCGACGATCTTGCTCGTGGCGGGGTACCCGCCGAGGCCGTCGCGGCGGTCGAGACGCCGACGGCCCAGCAGGCTCCCCAGGGAGCGGGGGGTCTGCTCTGGCAGGGTCTTGTCGCGGTGCTGCAGTCGCTGCTGGCGGTCGCCTTCGGCGCCGGCTTGTTCGTCGCTTTCGACCAGCTGTGGCGATGGAACAACATTGTGGCACTTGTTCTTTCAGTTCTGGTGATCCTCGGACTGGTGGTCGCGGTCCGATTGGTCCGCAAGACCGAGGACATCGCCAGCACGCTGATCGCGGTCGCGGTCGGAGCGATGGTGACCCTCGGGCCGCTGGCCCTGCTGCAGTCGACCTGACCCGGTGCGCCCAGCGATCAAGGTCGGTCTTTCGACGGCTTCGGTCTATCCCCTGCGGACCGAAGCCGCGTTCGAGTGCGCCGCCGAGTTGGGCTACGACGGTGTCGAGTTGATGGTGTGGGCTGAGCCGGTGAGTCAGGACGTCGGCGCGATCTCGCAACTGTCCCGGCGCTACGGCATGCCGGTGCTGTCGGTGCACGCCCCTTGCCTGCTGATCTCGCAGCGGGTGTGGGGATCCGACCCGATCCCCAAGCTCACCCGCAGCGTGCAGGCCGCGGAGCGACTCGGTGCCCAGACGGTGGTCGTGCACCCCCCGTTTCGCTGGCAGCGCCGCTACGCCGACGGCTTCAGCGACCAGGTGGCGTGGCTCGAGGAGCGCAGCGAGGTGATGGTCGCGGTGGAGAACATGTTCCCGTTCCGTGCCGACCGATTCTTCGGCTCGGGTCAGTCCTCGATCGAGCGGATGCGTCGGCGTGGAGGTCGGCCCGGGGCGGCGATCTCGGCCTTCGCACCGTCCTACGACCCACTCGACGGCGAGCACCGGCACTACACCCTGGATCTCTCCCACACCGCCACCGCCGGAACCGACGCTCTGGAGATGGCCGGCCGGATGGGTTCGGGTCTGGTACATCTGCACCTTTGCGACGGCAACGGCGCATCCACCGACGAACACCTGGTTCCGGGCCGCGGCACCCAGCCGACCGTCGAGGTGTGCCAGATGCTGGCCGGCAGCGATTTCGCCGGTCACGTGATCCTCGAGGTGACCACCTCAGGGGCCCGCAACAAAGCCGAGCGCGACGGTCTGCTGGCCGAGTCGCTCGAGTTCGCCCGCACCCATCTGCTCCGGTGATCCCGAAGGATCTGATGATGTCCGAACCGGCCGTGCCCCTCTTCGGCGACGCGATGCTGCTGCGGCCGATCGACGGCAGGCCCGGGGAGTTCGCCGGAAATCTCAACGAGCACTGGACGATCGGGCCCAAAGTACACGGCGGGGTGATGGTGGCGCTGTGTGCCAAGGCCGCCCGGGAGGCCTACGGCCGGGGGGACGCCGGCGAGGCTCACCCGGTCGCGGTGTCGGCCAACTTCCTGTCCGCACCCGACCCGGGCGAGGTCCGTCTGACGACCGCGATCCGCAAGCGCGGCCGACGGATCGGGTTGGTCGACGTCGAGCTGGTCCAGGCGGGGCGGGCCAGCATGCACGCGGTGGTCACCCTCGGGGAACCGGAGCGGACGGCCGAGACGCTCTACGCCGACACCGCCGTGGCCGACCTGATGAGTGTGGAACCACCGGCCGACGTGCTGCCCATCGGCCCGGGACATCCCGCCGCGCAGATCAACCACCTTTCGCGAGGGTGTGACATCCGACCGTTGGTGCTCGAGGCCCGCGCCCCGGGACAGGCCCCGGCCTTCCGGGTCTGGGTGCGCCCGAGGCATGGTGCGGTCGACGAATTGTTCGCACTGATGTGCGGCGACATCTCGCTGCCGGTTCCCTATGCGGTGGGCCGGCGGGGCTGGGCGCCGACGGTGCAGCTGACCGCCTATCTGCGCGGACTTCCCGCCGACGGCTGGCTGCGAGTGCTGTGCACCGCCACCCAGATCGGGCAGGACTGGTTCGACGAGGACCACACCGTGATCGACGCCTCCGGGCGGATCGTGGTGCAGACCCGGCAACTCGCGTTGGTGCCGCCGGAAGATCAGTGAATCTGGGTAGGGTTTTCAGCCATGTCCAGAATCGCGATCATCGGCGGCGGCAACATGGGCGAGGCACTCCTGGCCGGACTACTCCGGGCGGGCCGGCCGGTCAAGGACCTGGTGGTGTCGGAGAAGTCCCCCGCCCGCGCCGAGCACCTGGCGCAGACCTACGCGGTGCGGGTGGCGCCGCTGGCCGATGCGGTGGAGAACGCCGGGTTCGTGATCCTGGCGGTGAAACCGGCCGACGTCGAACCGGTGATCGGCGAGATCGCCGGGGCCGCCGCCCAGGCCGAAGGACATACCGCCGAGCAGGTGGTGGTCAGTGTGGTGGCCGGTGTCACCACCGGGTTCTTCGAAGCGCGGCTGCCGGCCGGGTCGCCGGTGATCAGGGTGATGCCCAATGCCCCAGCGCTGGTCGGCGCCGGGGTCAGCGCCCTGGCGGGCGGCCGGTTCGCAACGGCGGCGCAGCTGACCGAGGCGGCCGGGCTGTTCGAGAGCGTCGGGGGAGCGCTGACGGTTCCGGAGAGCCAGATGGACGCGGTCACCGCGGTGTCGGGCTCGGGCCCGGCGTATTTCTTCCTTTTCCTCGAGGCGCTCGTCGACGCGGCGGTGGCCAGCGGCCTGGCCCGCGGTGTGGCCACTGAATTGGCGGTCCAAACCATGGCCGGATCGGCCGCCATGCTGCTGGAACGCCTCGATACGGCCGGCACCGGATCGGCGGGCCGGCCGGATACCACGGCGGCCGAATTGCGCGCGCTGGTCACCTCACCGGGCGGGACAACCGCCGCTGGCCTGCGTGAACTGGAGCGAGGAGGCCTTCGGGCCGCGGTGGCCGCCGCGGTGGAGTCCGCAAAAACCCGCTCTGAGCAGCTGGGAATGACAACCGAGTAGTTTGAGAAATCTCTGGCAGATCAACAAACACCCGTCGCAGTAACCCCATTGGCCACGCTATTCTCCTCCTGTATGCACGGGTCGGTGCCAGCGGTGGGGAAGCCGCTGGAACTGCCCGTGCCCGACGGATTGGGTTGCGATGACGTCTATGAACGGGCCATCGGCGCGGGATTCCAGCGGCAAAACGGCGCGTGACGCCGGCGCTTCGGAAGGGCAGTCCGCACCTCGAACGCAATTCCTCACCGTCGCCGAGGTCGCCGCGTTGATGCGGGTCAGCAAGATGACGGTGTACCGGTTGGTGCACAACGGCGAGTTGCCCGCGGTCCGGGTGGGCCGTTCGTTCCGCGTCCATGCCAAGGCCGTGCACGACCTGTTGGAGACGTCCTACTTCGACGCTGGGTGACCACAGCCGGATTCCGGCCGGTTTTCCTTCCCGCCGCCCGCTTGGGTAAGGTGAGGCCCCGACACAGACAGGCCCGGCAGGGCGGGTACTTAGGTAGCGGAGTTCATGGGTTCAGTCATCAAGAAGCGGCGCAAGCGGATGTCCAAGAAGAAGCATCGCAAGCTGCTCCGTCGTACCCGGGTCCAGCGCAGAAAACTCGGTAAGTAGCCCGTCTGCCCCTCGCTTCCTCCGCGCCGCCGTGCCGGCGGTCGCGCCAGCCGATAGGCTCTGACTCATGGAACTCGGCGGCCCCGGCACCGACGTACCGCACTACCCCAAGGTTGTGCTGGTCACCGGCGCCTGCAGGTTCCTCGGCGGTTATCTCACCGCCCGACTGGCGCAGAATCCGCTGATCAACAAGGTCATCGCGGTCGACGCGATCGCGCCGAGCAAAGATCTGCAGCGCAGGATGGGCCGGGCCGAGTTCGTTCGGGCCGATATCCGAAACCCGTTCATCGCCAAGGTGATTCGCAACAGCGACGTCGACACCGTGGTGCATGCGGCGGCGGCCTCCTACGCACCGCGTTCCGGCGGGCGGGCCACGTTGAAGGAACTCAACGTGATGGGCGCCATGCAACTGTTCGCGGCCTGTCAGAAGGCTCCGACGGTGCGACGGGTCATCCTGAAGTCGACCTCCGAGGTCTACGGCTCCGATGCCCACGACCCCGTGGTGCATACCGAGGACAGCAGCAGTCGCCGCCCGCTGGGCGAGGGCTTCGCCCACGACAGCCTGGATATCGAGGGCTATGCACGAGGGCTGGGCCGCCGTCGGCCGGACATCGCGGTCACCATTCTGCGGCTGGCCAACATGATCGGGCCCGCGATGGACACCGCGCTGGCCCGCTACCTCTCCGGACCCGTGGTGCTCACCGTCTTCGGCCACGACGCCCGATTGCAGTTGCTGCACGAGCAGGATGCGCTCGGCGCCCTCGAGCGGGCCACCATGGCCGGCAGGTCGGGCACCTTCAACATCGGCGCCAGCGGGGTCATCATGATGTCGCAGGCCATCCGGCGCGCCGGCCGGTTACCGCTTGAGGTGCCCGCCTTCGGCGTGCGACTGGCCGATGCGCTGTTCAAGGCCAGGATGAACAGCGAGGTCACCCGCGAGCAGATGGACTACCTCAACTACGGACGGGTGATGGACACCACCCGGATGCGAACCGAACTGGGCTTCGAACCCAAGTGGACGACGGAAGAGGCTTTCGACGATTTCGTCCGTGGCCGGGGTCTGACACCGATCATCGATCCGGCATGGGTACTCTCCTTGGAGAACCGTGCACTTGCCCTCGCGCGGTATCTGGGGAGAGTGCCCGCGGCGATACCGGGTGAGAGGCAGGGGAGGTAGCAATGGCCGGCGAGAAGGCGAAAGTCATTCCCCTGCATGGTGATCCGCGCAGCGTCGGCGCCCGTCGGCATCCGTCCTCGGCCCGGGTCCCGGGTGTGGACGAGAAGATCGACGCCGTCATCCGGGAGTTCGATCAGCGGCGTTCGGACTCTGATCCGGCCTCCGGGGATCTCGTCGCGCGAATCGCCGGTCTCGCCGATTTCCTGCGCAAGAGACTCACCGGCGACTACACCGTCGACGAGTTCGGCTTCGATCCGCATTACAACGAGGCCGTCGTGCTCCCGGCCCTGCGCTTCTTCTACGACAAGTGGTTCCGCGTCGAGGTCAGCGGTCTGGAGAACCTGCCGGACACCGGAGCCGGTCTGGTGGTCGCCAACCACGCGGGGACCCTGCCGTTCGACGGCCCGATGCTCGCGGTCGCCGTGCACGACCATCACCCGGCCCACCGCAACCTGCGTCTGCTTGCCGCCGACATGCTGTTCGACATGCCGGTGCTCGGGCCGATCTCCCGCCGGGCCGGCCACACCATGGCCTGCAATATCGACGCCAACCGCCTGCTGTCCGGTGGCGAACTGACGGCGGTGTTCCCCGAGGGCTACAAGGGCCTGGGGAAGCCCTTCGCCGACCGCTACAAGCTGCAGCGCTTCGGCCGGGGCGGCTTCGTCGCGGCGGCCCTGCGCGCGAAAGCGCCGATCATCCCGTGCTCGATCGTCGGCTCGGAGGAGATCTACCCGATGCTGGCCGACGTGAAGCTGTTGGCCCGGGTGCTGGGGATGCCGTACTTCCCGATCACCCCGCTGTTCCCGCTCGCCGGCCCGGCCGGCCTGGTGCCGCTTCCGTCCAAGTGGCACATCGCCTTCGGGACGCCGATTGACACCTCCGGTTACGACGACGCGGCCGCGGACGACCCGATGGTCACCTTCGAGATCACCGACCAGGTGCGCGAGACCATTCAGCAGACGTTGTTCAGCCTGCTCGGGCGTCGCCGCAACACCTTCCTCGGTTAGCGCTGGCGGCCCAGTGCCGCCGCCGCGATCGCGGCCACTTGCGCGTTGTCCTCCTCCGCGCCGGCCGAGTCGCCGAACATCGTGACCAATGTGGTCATCACCGGTGCGTCGTCCTGGTCGGTCACTTCGGTACGAAGCGTGCTGATCACCGCTCCGAAGGACTCCACCACCGATTCCAGCCAGGAGTCGAAGTACAGCTTGTCGCCGGCGACGATCGGACGGTGGTAGGTGATCTTCTGGTCGCGGTGGATCACCCGGGCCAGGTTGATGCCGACGTCGAAGTTGCGGAAGATGTCCAGCTGCACCTGCCGGCCGGGGATGGCGATGAAGGTCAGCGGCGCGACGACGTCGGGGTAGCCGGCGGCCTTGGCCGCCTCCTCGCTGTAATGCAGCGGATCATCGGACTGGATCGCTTTCGCGTACTCCCGGATCTTCTCCCGCCCGACCAGGTAGTAATCCGGGTAGCGGTAGTGGGTTCCGATGATGTCGCTGGCGAAAGACATTGGCGGAGTTTATCGCGTGCCGGGATGCACCCCTGCGTCGCCGCAGGTCACCCCGAATTGAGCGGCGAGCGTGCGCCAACCGGCCGCTGTGGCGGCGTGTTGGCGTGCCGACACGCACTGTCGCGAGCGCAGCAGGGCCGGGTTGTATGAGTGGCACGGGTGCCGGGATTCAGTCCTGGTCGTGGCGGCGCGAGACCGCCGCGGCCACCGCACCGCCGACGGCGGCCGCGGCCAGGGCCGAGGGGACGCCGATCTTGGCCGCCTTGCGGGCGGTGCGGAAGTCGCGGATCTCCCAACCCCGCTGCCGGGCGACATCGCGCAGATCGGAGTCCGGGTTGACCGCCACCGCCGTGCCCACCAGCGAGAGCATCGGCACGTCGTTGACGCTGTCGGAGTAGGCGGTGCAGCGCTTGAGGTTCAGGCCCTCGCGGGCCGCCAGTGCCCGCACCGCGTGGGCTTTGCCCAGGCCGTGCAGGATGTCGCCGACCAGTCGGCCGGTGAACACCCCGTCGACCGATTCGGCCACCGTGCCCATCGCCCCGGTCAGGCCCAACCGCCGGGCGATGACCTCCGCGAGTTCGTAGGGCGTGGCGGTGACCAGCCAGACCTGCTGGCCGGCGTCGAGGTGCAACTGGGCCAGCGCCCGGGTGCCCGGCCAGATCTTGTCAGCGATGATCTCGTCGTAGATCTCCTCGCCCAGTTCGGTCAGCTCCGCGGTGGTCCGGCCCTCGATGAAGGACAGCGCCTTACGCCGCCCCTCGGCGACGTCGTCGCTGTTCTCCTTGCCGGTCAGCTGGAACTTGGCCTGCGCGTAAATGAACTTCCACACCTCGGCGTATCGGAAGTATTTGCGGGCGGCCAGCCCGCGGCCGAAATGCACCAGGGAGGAACCCTGCACCAGCGTGTTGTCGACGTCGAAGAACGCTGCGGCGGTCAGGTCCAGCGGCGGCGGCTCTCCGGCCGCCACCAGGCCCTCGACCGCGAGTTCGGCGCTGGCCTCCCCGGTGAGCGCCAGCTCGTCATCCCCGGAACCCATGCCGATCACCTTAATCCCCGGATGCGACACTGACCGGTCATGAGCGACACTGCACGGCCTCGCCCCCAGGTGCGATTGCTGACCCGCGCGGGCTGCGGGCTGTGCCGGCGGGTCTATGACCGCTTGGGCGAACTGGCCGACGAGCTGGGCTTCGAGCTGTCCAGCACCGATGTGGACGATGCAGCGGCAGCCGGTGACGCCGCTCTGCGGGCCGAGTTCGGCGACCGGCTGCCGGTGGTCCTGCTGGACGGCCGAGAGCACAGCTACTGGGACCTCGATGAGGCACGGTTGCGGGCCGACGTCACGAACCGGTGAAGGCCGGGTGCAATTTGGCCGGGTCGCTGCGAAGCGATTACCGTTGCGAGTAGTTTTTCTCCAGCATCCGCGTCCGGAGTCGCAAGGGAGTTAGCCAGGTGATCGTGCCGTGAGCGTCCTGCTGTTCGGGGTGTCTCACCGCAGTGCCCCGGTGTCGGTGCTCGAGCAACTCTCCACCGGCGAATCCGACCAGGGCAAGCTCATCCAGCAGGTGCTGCAGTCCCCGCTGGTGACCGAGGCGATGATCCTGTCCACCTGCAACCGGGTCGAGGTGTACGCGGTCGTCGACGCCTTCCACGGCGGATTGTCGGCGATCGGACAGGTGCTCTCCGAACACTCCGGTCTGTCGATGGGCGAGCTCACCAAACACGCCTATGTCCGCTACAGCGAGGCCGCCGTCGAGCATCTCTTCTCGGTGGCCAGCGGTCTGGACAGCGCGGTGGTCGGCGAACAGCAGGTGCTGGGTCAGGTCCGCCGTGCCTATGCGACCGCCGAGTCCAACCGGACCGTCGGGCGGGTGTTGCACGACCTGTCCCAGCGTGCGCTGGCGGTCGGCAAGAGGGTGCACTCCGAGACGTGCATCGACGCCGCCGGCGGCAGCGTGGTGTCGGTCGCCCTGCACGTCGCCGCCGAGCGGCTGTACCGGCCGGAGTTGGGTCCGTCCTACACCGCGCTGGCCGGACGGACGGCCACCGTCATCGGGGCCGGGTCGATGGGTAGCCTGACCGCCGCCCATCTGGTCCGGGCCGGGATCGGACACGTCAACGTCGTCAACCGATCCCTGCCCCGGGCGCAGCGGCTTGCCGCCAACCTCGTCGAGCAGGGTGTGCGGGCGGGGGCGATGACGCTCGACGAACTGCCCGACGCACTGGCGCAATCCGATCTGGTGATCAGCTGCACCGGTGCGGTGCGGCCGGTGGTGACGCTGGCCGACGTCCATCACGCGCTGGCCGCCTCGCAGCGTGACGAGGCCGAGCCGATGGTGCTCTGCGATCTGGGGATGCCGCGCGACGTCGATCCCGCGGTCGCCGGGCTGCCCGGTGTCTCGGTCGTCGATATGGACCGGGTGCAGCGCGAGCCCTCGGCGCGAGCCGCGGCCGCCGATGCCGAGGCTGCGCGCCGCATCGTCGCCGCCGAGGTCGCCGCCTACCTGGCCAGCCAGCGGGTGGCGGAGGTCACTCCGACCGTCACCGCCCTGCGTCAGCGCGCCGCCGAGGTGATCGAGGCCGAGCTGATGCGACTGGACAACCGGCTTCCTGGTCTGGACGTGGCCCACCGCGACGAGGTCGTCCGCACTGTGCGGCGCGTTGTCGACAAGCTGCTGCACGCACCGACGGTGCGGGTCAAGCAACTCGCCGGTGCGCCCGGGGCCAACACCTACGCCGAGGCCTTGCGCGAGCTCTTCGAGCTGGATCCGCATGCAGTCGACGCGGTGGCCGCGAGCGAAATCGCCCTGCCGGCAACGGAATCCGACGCTTGATTCGGATCGGCACCCGGGGCAGCCTGCTTGCGACCACCCAGGCCGGCACGATCCGGGACCAACTGGTCGAGCGCGGCCATGCCGCCGAATTGGTCATCATCGCCACCGAGGGTGACCGTTCGGAACGACCTGTCGCCGAGATCGGAGTCGGGGTTTTCACCGCCGCTCTGCGCGAGGCGATCGCGGCCGGCGAGGTCGACATGGCCGTGCACTCCTACAAAGATCTGCCGACCGCGGCCGACGATCGGTTCGTCATCGCCGCGGTTCCGCCGCGTGCCGATCCGCGCGACGCTCTGGTGGCCCGCGACGGCCTGGTGCTGGGGGAGTTGCCGGCCGGGTCAGTCATCGGGACGTCATCCGTCCGGCGGGCGGCGCAGCTTAGAGCACTGGGTCTCGGTTTGGAAATCCGCCCCCTAAGGGGCAACCTTGACACCAGGTTAAACAGGGTAAGCAGCGGTGATCTCGATGCCATCGTGGTCGCCCGCGCGGGCCTTGCCCGCCTGGGACGACTCGGTGAGGTCACTGAGACGCTGGAGCCGGTGCAGATGCTGCCGGCGCCGGCTCAAGGTGCGCTCGCGGTGGAGTGCCGTGCGGGCGATACCGCGCTCGCGGCGCTGTTGGCGGAGTTGGACGACTCCGACACGCGCGTCGCGGTCACCGCCGAGCGAACCCTGCTTGCCGACCTGGAGGCGGGCTGTTCCGCACCGGTGGGCGCGATCGCTGAGGTGGTCGAGTCCATCGATGACGACGGTCACATCTTCGAGGAACTGTCGCTGCGCGCCTGCGTGGCGGCGGTGGACGGATCCGATGTGATCCGTGCGTCCGGTATCGGCACCCCCGGCCGGGCCGCAGAGCTGGGGCTCGCGGTCGCCGCGGAGTTGGTCGATCTCGGTGCGCGCGAGGTCATGGGGACACAGCGGTAGACCGCGGACAGCGGCGGAGCGGGAGTGAGCATGGGCGGTCACCCGAGGGGACGCAAGGCCAAGCCGGGCCGGATCACGTTCGTGGGCTCCGGCCCCGGTGACCCCGGACTGCTGACCACCCGCGCCCGGACCGTGCTCGCCAACGCCGCCTGTGTATTCACCGACCCCGACGTGCCGGAGGCGGTGCTCGCGCTGGTCGGCTGCGACCTGCCGCCCGCCGCAGGGCCCGCGCCGGACCCGGCGCCCACGCCCGCGGACGGCCCGGCCACGGTGCCGGTGGTCCCGGGGGGACCCGACATCCGCCCCGCGCTGGGCGAGCCGGCCGAGGTGGCCCGGACGCTGGTCGCGGAGGCCAAAGCCGGCGCCGACGTGGTGCGGCTGGTCGCCGGCGACCCGATGTCGGTGGACTCCGTCATCACCGAGGTGACCGCGGTGTCCCGCAGCCATCTGCCGTTCGAGATCGTGCCGGGACTGCCGGCCACCGTGGCAGTGCCCAGTTATGCCGGCCTGCCCATGGGTTCCACGCACACCGTCGCCGACGTGCGCGGTGAGGTCGACTGGGCCGCCCTGGCCGCTGCGCCGGGTCCGTTGATCCTGACCGCGACCGCCTCCCATCTCGCCGATGCCGCCCGCACGCTGATCGAGTACGGGCTCTCCGACACCACGCCGTGCGTGGTCACCGCGCAGGGCACCACCTGCGCGCAGCGCTCGCTGGAGTCCACGCTGGCCGGGCTTGCCGACCGGACGCTGCCCGGCTCGGGTGACCCGGCCGGTCCGCTGGCCGGTCCGCTGGTGGTGACCATCGGCCGGACCGTCACCGCGCGCTCCAAGCTGAACTGGTGGGAGAGCCGCGCCCTGTACGGCTGGACGGTGCTGGTGCCGCGCACCAAGGAGCAGGCCGGCGATATGAGCGAGCGGCTGATCGCCCACGGCGCCCTGCCGATCGAGGTTCCGACCATCGCCGTCGAACCGCCGCGCAGCCCGGCCCAGATGGAACGCGCTGTCAAGGGTCTGGTCGACGGCCGCTACCAGTGGGTGGTGTTCACCTCGACCAACGCGGTGCGCGCGGTCTGGGAGAAGTTCGCCGAGTTCGGACTCGACGCCCGGGCCTTCTCCGGGGTGAAGATCGCCTGCGTCGGCGAGTCGACCGCCGAGCGGGTTCGTGCCTTCGGGATCAGCCCCGAACTGGTGCCCTCCGGCGAGCAGTCCTCGCTGGGCCTGCTGGATGAGTTCCCCGATTACGACAGCATCTTCGACCCGGTGAACCGGGTGCTGCTGCCGCGGGCCGATATCGCCACCGAGACGCTGGCCGAAGGGTTGCGCGAGCGCGGCTGGGAGATCGAGGACGTCACCGCCTACCGGACGGTGCGGGCGGCTCCGCCGCCGGCCGATACCCGGGAGATGATCAAGACCGGCGGCTTCGACGCGGTCTGCTTCACCTCCTCCTCGACGGTGCGCAACCTGGTCGGTATCGCGGGTAAGCCGCACGCCCGCACGATCGTCGCCTGCATCGGGCCCAAGACCGCCGAGACCGCGGCGGAGTTCGGTCTGCGGGTCGACGTCCAGCCCGAGACCGCCGCGGTCGGACCGCTCGTCGACGCACTGGCCGAGCACGCCGCCCGGCTGCGCGCCGAGGGCGCGCTGCCGCCGCCGCGCAAGAAGAGCCGGCGCCGGTAGGCGGGTCCGGCCTTCGCGATGGCATTCCCCAGGCAGCGCACCCGCCGGTTGCGGTCCACCGCTGCCGCGCGCCGACTGGTGGCCGAGACGACGTTGCGGCCCGGTCAGCTGGTGCTGCCGATGTTCGTCGCCGACGGTATCGACGAGCCCCGGCCGATCGGGTCGATGCCCGGAGTCGTCCAGCACACCCGCGACTCCCTCCGCGCAGCGGCGGCCGCCGCGGTCGATGCCGGGGTGGGAGGGCTGATGATCTTCGGGGTGCCGCGCGCCGAGGACAAGGACGCCACCGGTTCGTGCGGCGTCCGTCCCGACGGAATCCTCAACCTCGCGCTGAGTGATCTCGCCGGTGATCTCGGCGACGCCACCGTCCTGATGGCCGACACCTGCCTGGACGAGT
>SYAB01000420.1 GCA_005787665.1 Actinomycetota bacterium | reverse complement strand
GGAAGGCAGGTATGCGCTGACGTTCGACAAGTACGACCACGCCCGCACCGGCGGCGCTTTCGCCTCGACGCACGCCGTCATCACCAGCAAGCGCTCGCGCGCCGTGAACGCCGACGACGGCTTCAGCGAGGAGGACCGCAGGGAGGCGATGGGACAGTAGGCCAATCAGGCATCGACGGTTTCGGCCGTCTGCGCCGCGATGACCGTGTTGGTCGGGGCGGTGCGTTCCCACAGCACCGCCCCGACGCACGCGGTCAGCACCCACCCGGTGCCGACGACACCGCACCAGGTCATGATCGCCATGGCGACTCCGATCGGGCCGAAGTCCGTCCAGGCGTCGATCACCGCGGGGAACAGCAGCCTGCCGACGACCGGGATGATGATCCCGTCGATCACCACGCCGGCGAGTCCGGCCAGGGCGAGGTATTTCGGGCCGTGGCCGCCGTCGCGCACCAGCACCACCGGAGTCAGCGACCAGAACGCCCACACCGGAATCAGGGCGATGAGGAACATCACCAGTTGGGTCACCCCGGTGTAGTCCATCCCGTAGGCGATGCGTTCCCGCAGCACCAACATGGTCAGGTAGAGCACGAACCACAGCGCGCCGCGGGCCAGCCGTTCCCCGACCCCGAACTGCTCACGTCGCCAGGCCTTGGCGAAAACGCTGGCGACGAGAATGGACATCGGGATGCCCCACACCAGGAAGGCCGCGACTCCGAGGACGGTCCACAACGACCGCAACGCCGCAGTGTCCCCGAACGCGGCGCGGACGGTGTCGCTGGTGGGCCCGGTAAGGCCGAGTTCACGGATCCACACCGTGCCGGCACTGGCGTGCTCGGCGAAGCCGGTGAAGAAGGCGAAGCCCAGGATCATCAGCGGGATGATGACGGTGAACAGCTGCACCGACACCAGCACGCCCTGATTGCCGCCGTCAATCTCCTTGAAGCGCTCCAGTACCGCCTTGACCGGGCTCAGTGCCCGGGATTCGGTCAGCCGGCGGCGGCGCTCCTCAAGGCGTGACCGAACCTCGTCGCGGGCGGCGCTGGTGTCCATGGGGACTGAACGTACCGCGCGTCAGTCCTCGATACTGA
The DNA here is from genome assembly GCA_005787665.1 of Actinomycetota bacterium. Next base: position 1,662 of record SYAB01000420.1, on the reverse strand, counting down.
GCGCTTGGGTCGGGCAGTTCTCGCAGGCCTGCTCGAGGTCGCCCCGGCGATCGGCGCTGATGTCCTCGACGAGGATGTTCAGCACGCCGTCGGGGCCGATCTCGAAGACGTCCGGAACGGCCGCCTCACACAGACCGATCGAGGAGCAGCGGCTGTAGTCGACAACGATCTTCATCGGGCTGGGGCCTTCGGGGCCTCGGGAGTGAACTGTGCGGTCATGGACACCACGGTATGGAAGAAGTTGCCGTTGCCCAACTCCGGCTCGCCGACTGTGCGGATGTCGGGCAGCCGGGTGAGCAGTTCGCGGAATGTCGCAGCGATCTGGCGGCGGGCCAGCTGCGCGCCCAGGCAGTGGTGGATGCCACCGCCCCCGAACGCGACGTGCTTGTTCGGCGAGCGGGACAGATCAAGACGTTCGGGGTGGTCGAACACGTCGGTGTCCATGTTGGCCGACGAGTAGAACATGATCACCTTGTCGCCCTCGGTGATGTGATGGCCGCCGAGTTCGGTGTCGTGGGCGGCGGTGCGCCGGAAGGTCATGATCGGGGTGGCCCAGCGGATGATCTCCTCGACCGCCAACGGTAGGCGTCCCTCGAGGTCCTCCAGCAACCAGGCGCGCTGCTCGGGGAAGTCGCTGAGCGCCTTCATGCCGTGGCTGATGGACTGCCGGGTGGTGTCGTTGCCGGCGATGATCAGCAGGGCGAAGATCGACGAGATGTCCTCGTCGGTGAATCGCTCGCCATCGACCTCGGCCTGGACCAGGGCGGTCATCAGATCGTTCTCCGGCTTGCTGCGCCGGGCGGCGATGAGTTCATGCGCGATGCCGTGCACCGTCATGACCGTCTGGGCCAACCGGGCCAACGGGTCGGCGCCCTGCAGCAGCCGGGGGTCACGCCACCCGTCGGCGAACTGGGACTCGTAGGCGACGGTGCGGCGGTGCTCCTCGGGCATGCCGACCATGTCGCAGATGTTGTTCATCGGAACCAGGGCGGCGACCTCGGTGACGAAGTCGATCTCGCCCTTGTCGGCGATGTCGTCGACGATGCGTCGGGAGTTGGCGACGATGTGTTCGTCGATCCGGGCGAGCTGTTTGGGGGTGAATGCTGCCGCCATCAGCCGCCGGATCTTGGTGTGCCGCGGGGGGTCCATGGCGATGAAACCCTGTGCCGCATCGAGCAGTTCGGGTGGAATCGACTCGAACGTGATGCCCTTCCCGGACAGGAAATCGCCGGGGCGGCGGGTGACCTCGACCAGGTCGGCGTGCCGGACCACGGCCCAGAATCCCTGATCGTTCGGGTCCTCGAACATCCCGTTCTGCACTGGTCGGTGCCAGGAGATCGGACGGTTGGCCCGCAGGTCGGCGAATACCTTCTCCCGGTCCTTGGCGGTGCCGGACCAGAACTCCGATGACGAGATATCGGCTGGGTCGTAGGGACGATCGGCGCGGGTGAGGATCGCGGTCATGGTGTCTCCTGAGTGTGGGCTCACGTCCCACCATCGGACATAAAATAAAAAATGTCAAGCACGATCTACATAAGTGATGCGAGTGTCGTTTCGGCTAAACTCTGCCCCATGACTGTCGTGGACCTGAAGGCGGAGACCCGCGCCTTCGGCCGCGCCCGGCTTCGCGAACTCGCACTCGACGCCGCCCGTCAGGTCGTC
>SYAB01000419.1 GCA_005787665.1 Actinomycetota bacterium | reverse complement strand
CTGGAAGGCACACCTGGACGATGCCACCATCGCCCAGTTCCAAAAGGAGCTCGGCGCAATGGGATTCAAGTTCCAGTTCATCACCCTGGCCGGTTTCCACGCGCTGAACTACTCGATGTTCGATCTGGCCTACGGCTACGCCCGCAACCAGATGAGCGCGTACGTGGAGTTGCAGGAGCGGGAGTTCGCGGCCGAGGAGCGCGGTTACACCGCCACCAAGCATCAGCGCGAGGTCGGCGCCGGCTACTTCGACCGGATCGCCACCACGGTCGACCCGAACTCGTCGACCACCGCGCTGGCGGGGTCGACCGAGGAAGGCCAGTTCCACTAAATCCGCCCCGCCGAGCGGGCGCAAACTTCCCCGAATGGTCGAGCGCAGGGGTGAGTTTGCGCTCGCTCGCGGTACCTAACGTCCGGGAAGGACCAGCGTGGCTGCAGTAATAGAGAGGGTGGGCGTCATCGGCGCCGGCCAGATGGGTGGCGGCATCGCGGAGGTCTGCGCCCGGGCCGGAGTCGGCGTGACGGTCTTCGAGACCACCGACGCCCTGGTCACCGCGGGCCGCAACCGGATCGCGAAGTCGCTCGAGCGCGGCGTCAGTTCCGGCAAGATCACCGAGCGCGAGCGCGACCGGGCCATGGAGAAGCTGGCGTTCACCACCACGATGTCCGATCTGGCCGACCGCCAGTTGGTCATCGAGGCGGTGATCGAGGACGAGAAGATCAAGGCCGACATCTTCCGTCGGCTCGACGAGATCATCACCGACCCGGACGCGGTGCTGGCCTCCAACACCTCGAGCATCCCGATCATGAAGCTCGGGGCGGCCACCAAGAACCCGCAGCGCGTACTGGGCTTGCACTTCTTCAACCCGGTTCCGGTGCTGCCGCTGGTCGAACTGGTCACCACCCTGGCCACCGGCGAGGCCGCGGCCGCCCGGACCGAGCAGTTCGCCGGCGCGGTGCTGGGCAAGCAGGTGGTCCGCTGCTCGGATCGCTCGGGATTCGTGGTCAACGCCCTGCTGGTGCCGTATCTGCTGTCGGCCGTGCGGATGGTGGAGGCCGGATTCGCCACCGTCGAGGACGTCGACAAGGCGGTCGTGGCGGGGTTGTCCCACCCGATGGGGCCGCTGCGGCTCTCCGACCTCATCGGCCTGGACACCTTGAAGCTGATCGCCGACAAGATGTTCGAGGAGTTCAAAGAGCCGCACTTCGGACCGCCGCCGCTGCTGTTGCGCATGGTGGAGGCGGGTCGGTTGGGAAAGAAGTCCGGTCGGGGCTTCTATTCCTACTGACCCCGCTCACAGGAGCGATGGTGTATCCGGGTCCGCCATTGCGCTAGGCTCTGCCGGAACGACCTCCGGTCTGGTCGGGGGACTTGTCGCCGCTGACGTACCGCACGGCTCACCGACCACCTCCGGTGGAAATTGTGAAGGGTAGCTGTGAATGTCTAACGTCGACTCGGATTTGACTCCGTATTACGAGGAGTCCCAGTCCATCTACGACATCTCCAACGATTTCTTCGCTTTGTTCCTCGGGCCGACCATGGGCTACACCTGCGGCTACTACGAGCGCGACGACATGAGCCTCGACGAATCCCAGAACGCCAAGTTCGACCTGGCTCTCGGCAAACTCGATCTCGAACCCGGGATGACCCTGCTCGATGTCGGCTGCGGCTGGGGCGGGTGCATGGAACGGGCCGTGCAACGCTACGACGTCAACGTCATCGGCATCACCCTGAGCAAGGCCCAGTCCGAGTTCGCCCGGGCGCGGCTCGCCGGACTGGATACCGACCGCACCGTCGAGGTCCGGCTTCAGGGCTGGGAGGAGTTCGACCAGCCCGTCGACCGCATCGTCAGCATCGGGGCCTTCGAGGCGTTCAAGGCAGAGCGCTACCCGCTGTTCTTCGATCGTGCCTACCAGATCCTGCCCGGCGACGGCCGGATGTTGCTGCACACCATCCTCGCCCACACCCAGAAGTTCTTCCGCGACAACGGGATCAAGCTCACCCTGAGCGATCTGAAGTTCATGCGGTTCATCGGCACCGAGATCTTCCCGGGTGGTCAGCTGCCGGCCGTGGAGGACATCGAGGTGCTCGCCGCGGACTCCGGGTTCACCCTCGAGCGCGTCCACCTGCTGCGGCCGCACTATGCGCGCACCCTCGACATGTGGGCGGAGAATCTGGAGGCGAATCGCGAGGAGGCGATCGCGATCACCGACCAGGAGATCTACGACCGCTATATGAAGTACCTCACCGGGTGCGCCGACTTCTTCCGGCGGGGCATCACCAACATCGGCCAGTTCACCCTGGTCAAGGGCTGATCGGTCCGTTCCGGCCGTCCGATCAGGCGTCCGCGAGCTTGCGCTTCTCGGCCTCGACGTCGAAATCCGGCGGCGGCCATGACAGATTCATCGACTTCAGGGCCTCGATGAGCAGTTCGGTGACCGCCAGTCGGCTGTACCACTTCTTGTTGCACGGCACCACGTACCACGGCGCGTGGTCGGTGGAGGTCCGGTCCAGGACCAGTTGGTAGGCCTCCTGGTAGGCAGGCCAGAGCTTGCGCTCCTCGAGATCCCCCGGGTTGTACTTCCAGAACTTGTCGGGCCGCTCCAGCCGTTCGGCCAGCCGCCGCTTCTGCTCGTCGAGAGAGACGAACATCGCGACCTTCACCACCGTCACGCCGGACTCGGCGAGTTCGGACTCGAACGTGTTGATCTCGGCGTAGCGGCCCTCGAGTTCGTCGGGCGGCACCAAGGCGTGCACCCGGACCACCAGGACGTCCTCGTAGTGCGAGCGGTCGAAGACCCCGATCTG
>SYAB01000418.1 GCA_005787665.1 Actinomycetota bacterium | reverse complement strand
TGCGATGTCGCCGGTCGGCGGGGTGGGGATCAACATCGCCGTCCAGGACGCCGTCGCGGCGGCCACCCTGCTGGCCGACCCGTTGCGTCGGGGCGCGGTCACCGACGACGACCTCGCCGCCGTCCGCCGCCGCCGGCTTCCGCCCGCGGCGCTGACCCAGGCGCTGCAGCGCACCCTGCACCGGGTGCTGGTGCGGCCGGTGCTGGCCGGTGCCGAGGCCAGGCCGCCCAGGCCGATGGCGGCGTTGCTGCGACGGCTGCCGTGGCTGACGGTCATACCGGCCCGGGTGGTCGGCGTCGGGATCCGCCCGGAACGGGCACCGGCCTTCGCCCGCCGGTCCAACCTGTGACGGCGAATACCGAACGGCGTCAGCGAAACTCGTCGGCGAGGGCTTTCTTATCGACCTTCTCGGTGCCGACCGTGGGCAGCGGCTGCGCGCGAATGCGCCACCGGGTCGGGACGGCGAAATAGGCGACCTCACCGGCCATGTGCGCGCTGAGCTCCGCCTCGGTGGGGACCGGGCCCCCGGCGCGATGGACCACCACCGCGACGAGCTCCTCGCCCAGGTCCGGGTGCGGCATCCCGAGGGCAGCCGCATCCACAACGGCAGGATGACGCATCAGCGCCGCCTCCACATGCGGGCAGGCGATGTTCTCCCCGGCCCGGATGACCATGTCCTTGCTGCGACCGTCGATGAACAGGTAACCCTCCTCGTCGAGGTGACCCAGGTCCCCGGTGCGCAACCAGCCCTCGGAATCCATGGTCTCCCCGGCGGCGTCACCGCCGACCCCGACATAGCCGAGCATCACCGTCGGGCTGCGGGCCAGGATCTCGCCCCGCCCGTCGCCATCGGGGGCATCGATCCGCACCTCCACGGTGGGTAGTGCCCGGCCCACCGTCTTCGGGTGCCGCTGCAGATCCGCGCCGGTGGCGACGGTGAAGAACCCACCGCCCTCGGTCATCCCCCACATGTTGACCATGCCGCGGCCCCGGAGTTGGGGCAGCCGCCGGGCGAGGCGTTCCAGCAGCACCGGCGGCACCGGGGCCCCGCCGAGCGGGAACGAGCGCAGGCTGGACAGGTCACGGGAGTCGAAGTCGGGGTGCTCCAGCAGCCGGGTGGCCATGGTCGGCACCGCCCCCCAGCGTTCGACTTGCTCGGCCTCGATCAGTTCGAGGACCTGGGCAGGGTCGAAGCGGCCGGCGGTGAACACGATGCGCCCGCCGGTGATCGTCTGGGTGATCAACGTGGCGAACGCCCCGATGTGGAACAGCGGCGTGGAGATGAGGTTCACCGACTGGGGTCCCGGAGTCAGGGGCGGCAGTTGGCGCGAGCGGGCGAGCACGTTCTGCTGATTGGCCACCACCGAGCGGAACGGCAGCTCGACGGCCTTGGGCATGCCGGTGCTTCCCGAGGTGAACAGGATGACCGCGGGCTGCTCCTCATCGCCGGGGCCCGGGACGTCGGGGGTTGCGCCGACGGCATCGGTGAAGCAGCCGCGGAGATCGGCGATATCGGTGACCCCGACGGCCGGGCGGCCGACGAGATCGGGTGCGTCGGTGATCACGGCTCGTGGACCGATGAGCGCGATCGCGTGATCCACCTCCCGTTGGCTCCACCACCGGTTACCCAGTACCGGGATGGCGCCCACCGCCCAGATGGCCCACAAGGCCAGCACCCAGTCCGGTGAGTTGTAGGCCAGCAGCAGCACCCGGTCACCCGGCTGAATCGAGTTGTCCAACAGGCGTTCCCGTGCGGTGCCGACGGCAGCGAAGAACGCTCCGAAGGTGATCCGATGATCACCCTGGACCAGGAAGGGCCGGTCGGTCCAGCGCTCGACCCCGGTCAGCAGGTCGGTGAAAGTACGGGGCCTTCGGGAGAAGAGCAGGCCGGCATGCCCGCCATAGTGCCCATCGACGACTTCATCACCCCACGGGGACCGCACGCGGCGATTCTAGGCAGGAACGGGTTCGATGCGGGCAGGCACATGCTTGTGCCACGGGGTGCCGGCGTAGGCATCCCGCCATTCGCTCGAGGTCAGGACGTTGGGCGCGACGCCCGGTGTGCCGTTCAGCCCGAAGCCGTTGGGCAGTGAGGCGTGGCCGGGTTGCATGGCGTCACTGACTTCGACGACGGCTTCTGCACTGCCGGCCGCGGTGATGATCTTCGCCAGGGCGCCCTCGGCCAGACCGAGTTCGGCGGCATCGCGGGGGCTGACCCGCAGCGAGCCCTGCCTATCGCGTTGCCGCCAGGCCGGGTCGCGGAAAATGGTGTTGGCGGTGAAGGCCCGTCGCTCGCCGGCGGACAGCACGATCGGGAACTCCGCCGTGATCAGCTCCGGGGTGGGAGTCGACAGCGCGCGCAGATCGTCGAGCAGTTCGGGGATGACGAGCGCGATCTTGTGGTCGGGATGGGTGATCAACGCCCAGTCGTCGACGTACTCGTGGACGGTGAACGTGACCGCCGTCCCCGCCGACAGGATGGCGTCGAACAGCGCATTCCCGTCGGCGAAGCCGGCCCGGCGCACCGCCTCCGGGTACGTCATCGCGGCCTTCTGCGCCAGCCCCCACAGTGCGGCCGCACCGGCCAGTCCGGTCGGCAGTGTCGGCCCCAGGGTCTCGTAGAGCACATAGGGCAGCACCTTGGTCAAGGCGGGGTTGGCGGCCACTGCGGTGAAGAACGCCTGGGTATAGGCGCCCAGTCCCTCGGCGGCGGCCGCACGCAGGGGCCGGAGGTCCGCATCGCTGACGATACCGAGGGCACGTATCAGTCGGGCCCAGATCTCGGGCTCGGGCAAGGTGTCTGCGAGTGGTTCGAAGAGCGGGTGGCGCAGGTGAAACGTGTTGTGCGGGAACTCCAGATTGAAGAACGTCGCCTCGGGCTTCTCGAACTGGCTGGCGGCGGGCAGCACGTAGTGCGCCAGGCGGGCGGTCTCGGTCATCGCGATGTCGATGACGACCAGGAGTTCCAGGGACTCGAACGCCGCCCGGCAGGCCGCCGAGTCGGCAATCGAGTGCGCGGGGTTGCTGCTCTCGACGATCATCGCGCGGAATCTGTCGGGGTGGTCGGTGAGGATCTCCTGCGGCACGGCGTTGGACGGGATCAACCCGCCGATGATCGGCGCGCCGGTGACGGGTGTGCGGCCGATACCGGGGGTGTGACTGAACAGCGGGCCGAAATTCGAATGCAGGTGTTGTCCGCCGGGTTTGGCGAAGTTGCCGGTGAGGACCCACAGCAGCTTCTCGAGGTAGGAACACAGCGTGCTGTTCGGCGCCTGCTGGACGCCGAGATCCTCGAACACCGCGACGCTGCCGGCACCGCCGATCCGGCGGGCGGCGGTCCGCAACAGATCCTCGTCGACCCCGCAGCGCGTGGCGTACCAGGTGACGTCGACGTCCGCCAGGACCGCGCGCACCTCGTCGGCGCCGTGCACATGATCGACGAGAAAGGCTTCGTCGCAGAGGTTTTCCTGGACCAGCACGGCGGCCAGGGCGGCCAGGCACCAGGCGTCGGTACCCGGTTTGACCCGCAGGTGGAAGTCGGCCATCGCCGCGGTATCGGTGACGACCGGGTCGATCACCACCATGGAGCGACCGGGGTCCTTGGCGATCTCGTTGAGCACGGTGCGGGCCCGCGGGAAGCTCTGCGACATCCACGGGTTCTTGCCGATGAACACCGACACCTCGGCGTGCTCGAACTCCCCGCGGGTGTGCCCCCCGTAGAGCTGGGCGTCGACCCAGGCCTCGCCGGTTTTCTCCTGGGCCAGGGCGTTGGACCGGTACCGCGAGCCGAGCGCCTTGAGGAAAGCGCTGCTGTAGGCGCCGCCGAGGTGATTGCCCTGCCCGCCACCGCCGTAGTAGAAGATCTTGTCCCCGCCGTAGTTCTGGCTGATCCGCTGGAATCCCGCGGCGATCTCGGAAATGGCTGTGGCCCAGTCGATTTCCTCATAGCTACCGTCGGGTCGTCGGCGCAGCGGCGAGGTGAGTCGACCCGGGGTGTTCTGGTAGTAGTCCAGCCGCAACGCCTTGTTGCAGGTATAGCCCTGCGAGGCGGGATGGTCCTTGTCGCCGCGGATCTTGGTCAGGTGGCGGCCGTCCGGCCCCTCGCTGGTCTGTACGACGATGCCGCAGTTGCACTCGCAGAGGATGCATGCGGTGGGCTTCCATTCGGCGGTCATGGCGCTGTCTCCTCGGGCTTGGATGATGCTGCGGCGGTGAGCAGGGGGCGAAGCTGCCGGTGCACGGCGTCGATCGGGCCGACATCGCGGGCGGCCCGGGCCTGTGCCAGCGCGCCCTCGAGCGCGGCGATCACCAGGGTGGCCAGATCGGCGGCCGCACCGGGGCCCAGACCGTCGTCCACGAGTGTGGCGGTGATGAGGTCGCGCCAGCGCTGGAAGGCGGCGGCGGCGCGGGCGACAGGTTCGGGGCCGGCATCCGGGTCGCCGGCCTCGACCGCGACGGCAAGCGCCGGACAGCCCGCCCGGTAGTCGCTGTCGAGCAATCCTGCGCGGTAGAAGCCCACCGCGGTGTCGAGCATCTCGGCGGCGCTGCCCGCGCGTCCGATGGCGTCGGCGACATAATCCGCGGCGTAATCGACGGCCTCACACAGCAGTTGGCTGCGCCCGCCGGGGAAGTAGTGATACGCCGATCCGCGGGGTGCGCCGCTGTGGGCCAGGACATCGGCGATGGCGGTCGGACGGGCTCCGCGTTCGCGGATCAGCAGTGCCGCCGAGGCGACCATCCGCTCCCGGTGACCCGCCATCTATGTATGCAACCATACATAGACTGATTCCGCCAGAGACCGCTCTCCGGGGTGGCGGAGCGGATCAGTGCTCGGCGGTGGCCAACGCCTTGGCCCAGCGGTAGTCGGCCTTTCCCGCGGGGGAGCGCACGATCTTGTCCGAACGGACGAAGGCCTTGGGCACCTTGTAATCGGCGATATGGGCCCGGCAGGCCTCCGCCAGCTCGTCATCGGTGGCGCTGCGGTTCTCGGCGAACTGCACGATCGCCACCACCTCGTTGCCCCAACGCTCCGACGGCCGGCCCGTCACCACGACGTCATAGACGGCGGGATGGCTGGCCACCGCGCGCTCGACCTCCTCGGCGAAGATCTTCTCCCCGCCGGAGTTGATGGTCACCGAGTCGCGGCCGAGCAGTTCGATGCGGCCGTCCTCGAGGAAGCGCGCCTTGTCGCCGGGAATCGACCAGCGGACCCCGTCGATGGTGGGGAAGGTGCGCGCGGTCTTCTCGGCGTCACCGAGGTAGCCCAGCGGTACGAGTTCGCGCCGCGCCAGCCAGCCGTCCCCGTCGCCGGGCTGCAGGACCCGGCTGAAGTCCGTCGCGACGACGGTGGTGTCCTCCAGCGGGGTGAAGGTGGCGGGCTGCACGTCGGCACCCTTCGTGGCGATCGTCGTCATCTGCGCGCCGGACTCCGAGGCGCCGACGGCGTCCATGATCATCAAATTGGGCAGCGCCTCGAGCAGCCGGTCGCGGACCGTGGGGGACAACGGCGCCCCGCCGTTGGTCATCGCCATCAGACCGGACAGGTCGTAGTCACCCTTCTCGATCTGGTCGACCAGCGGCCGGGCCATGGCGTCGCCCACGACCGGGATGCCCAGCACCCGCTCCCGTGCGGCCAGCTGCAGGATGGCGTCGGCATCGAACCGCGCCACATCATCGGGGATGGCGATCCAGCCGCCGGTGCTGATGGTGTTGAAGACGCCCCACTGGGCGGCGCCGTGCATCAGCGGCGGAATCAGCAGCAGCGAGCGGAATCCGGCCTGTGCGCGGACCTGCTCGGCCAGGTCGGCAAAGGAGCGCAGGGGTTCGCCGGCGGCCAGGAACGGCCTGCCGCCCATGGCCGACATGA
>SYAB01000417.1 GCA_005787665.1 Actinomycetota bacterium | reverse complement strand
GACGTGGACGTATCGTGCGCGGCCATCATCAAAAAAATCATGTGGTTGACGATGTCGGCGTCGGAGAACGTGTTGCCGTCCTCGTCGGCGATGTGGGTGAGCACCGTCAGCATGTCGGTGCCGTCGGAGCCGCGCTTCTCGGCGACCCGGGCGGTGAAGTAGTCCTCGAGCACCTTGCGGGCCTGCAACCCGCGCCACCATTTGAACGGCGGGACCGGGGTGCGGATGATCGCGCCGCCGGCGCGGGTCGTGGTTTCGTAGGCCTGTTTGATCCTGGTGACCAGGTCATGGTCGCTGCCCGACTCGTGGCCCATGAACACCACGGCGCCGATATCGAGCGTGAGTTCCTTGACGGCCGGCATGAACAGGAAGCGGTTGTCGTTGACGGGCCAGTCCTGCGCCACCACCTGTGTGGCGACGGTGTCCATGTGCTGGATGTAGCCCGACAGCCGGGTGCGGGTGAACGCCTCCTGCATGATCCGGCGGTGGAACATGTGCTCGTCGCCGTCCATCAGCAGCAATCCGCGGTTGAAGAACGGTCCGATGACGTCATTCCAGGCGACCGTGGTGAAGTCCTTGTTGCGGTTGGAGAACACTTCCTGGGTGGCGTCCGGGCCGAGGGCGACGACGGCGTCGAGTGCGGGGGTCTTGGTGTAGTAGACCGGCCCGTACTTGCGGTAGCTCTCCAGGACGAAGTCCGGTCCGCCGCGGAAGATCTCGATCAGGTGGCCCAGGACGGGCAGTCCTGCGTTGCCCATGACCGGCTTGAGGCCGCTGCCGGCGGGTGGCTCGGCGAAGACGAACTCGTCCCAGTCCTGCTTGCGCAGGTGTTCGTCGATGATGCCCATGCCGGGGATGGTCTGCAGGGTCGGCGTCAGACGGCGCCGCGCCTGGTCGAGGAGATAGTGCGGGGTGCTGATGGTGGCCATGGGCTGTCCCCTGTCGCTCGTCGTGAAACCCGGACCGGCGGTACCGCCATCCTGACGGGCATAGTTGACGGCTGTCAAGTTTTCTTCTCGGCGTGGCGTAGGGCAAGGTGAACGGGGTGAGCGCATCGCGGGAATCGGCCGCCGAGGCTTCCGAAACATCCGATGCGCCCCGGCGCCGCGGCGACCGGCAACGGCACGCGATCGTGCAGGCGGTGCGCGAACTCCTGCAGGAGAAGCCGTTCGCGGAACTGTCGGTCAGCACCATCAGCGACCGGGCCGGGGTGGCGCGTTCCGGTTTCTACTTCTATTTCGACTCCAAGTACGCGGTGCTGGCCCACATTCTCGGTGAGGTGGCCCAGGAGCTCGAGGAACTGACTCACGACTTCGCTCCGCGCGGTGCCGGCGAGAGCCCCGCCGAGTTCGCCCAGCGGATGATCGGCAGCGCGGCGGCGGTGTACGCCCACAATGACCCGGTGATGTCGGCGTGCAATATCGCCCGCGGCACCGATGCGGAGATTCGCGAGATTCTCGACCGCTACAACGATGCAGTCATCGACCAGATCGTGCCGATCGTCGAGGCCGAGATCGCCCGCGGAACCGCCGACCCGATCACCCCCGACGTCCGTGGTCTGGTCCGGACGCTGTCGGCGACCACCGCACTCACACTGTCGGGGGAATCGCTGTTCACCGGTCCCGAACGTGACCTGGCCCGGGCTGTCGCGGTGTTGGAGAAGTTGTGGTTGCATTCCCTGTGGGGCGGGCAGGCCGGCGGGTGATCCGCCGGCGCTGCGGATGTCTCGGGTGACCGGTGTGGGCGCGGGATGTATCACTTCGGCCGGCTGGGGCGAAAGGTAGTCAGTGAGTCCCTCAACGTCGGCAGAAACGAGATTCCCATGAAGAGTCGTCCACACGTGTACGGCGCCGTCGGCGCATTCGCCTTCTCGGTGGCCGCCGTGCCGCTCACCGCGCTCCTCGCTCCCGCGGTCAGTCATGCCGACCCGGTCTGCGACAACATCGACTACTTCCTCAACACCGTCACCAACCAGTGCGAGTTCTGCGACACCCCGGTCATGTATTGGAACAACCAGGTCAACCAGTGCCTGCTCGTCGACCCGACCCCCTACGTCGACCCGATCCTCGGCCCGGCCGGCCCGATCGGCGTCGGCCCGAACCCGGTCGTCGGTCCGGTGGGTCCGGTCGGTGTGGGTCCCGGTCCGGTCGTCGGTCCGGTCGGTCCGGTCGGTGTGGGTCCCGATCCGGTGATCGGCCCGGTGGGTCCGGTCGGTGTGGGCCGCCGGTGATTCGTCGGTAGGTCCCGACCGGGCCGCGGCCCGATCGTCGGTATCGTCGCCGCCATGGTCTCCAGCCTGGCAGGCAAGCGAGTGCTGGTCACCGGTGCGGCCAGCGGGATCGGCCGGGCCGTCGCGCTCCGGTCGGCCCGCGACGGCGCGACGTTGTACCTGACCGACATCAACGCCGAGGGTCTGGCCGCCACGGTCGCCGATGCCCGGTCCGCCGGCGCCGACGTGGCCGAGTACCGCGTCCTCGATATCGCCGACTACGACGCGGTCGCAGGATTCGCCGCCGATATCCATGCGCGCCATCCCGCGATGGATGTCGTGATGAACGTCGCCGGCGTATCGGCCTGGGGGACGGTGGACCGGCTGTCCCATCGGCAGTGGCGCGCGATGGTCGAGGTGAACCTGATGGGTCCCATCCACGTCATCGAGACCTTCCTGCCGGCGATGGTGGCGGCCAGGCGGGGCGGGCACCTGGTCAACGTGTCCTCGGCGGCGGGGCTGGTCGCCCTGCCCTGGCATGCCGCCTACAGCGCCAGCAAGTACGGGCTGCGGGGGCTCTCCGAGGTGTTGAGGTTCGACCTGGCCCGCCACCGGATCGGCGTGTCGGTGGTGGTTCCCGGCGCCGTGGACACCCCCTTGGTGCACACCGTCGAGATCGCCGGGGTGGACCGTGACGACCCGAGCGTGCAGCGCTGGGTGAGGCGGTTCAGCGGCCACGCGGTCTCCCCGGAGACGGTGGCCGAGAAGATGGTGGCCGGTATCGCCCGGAATCGCTTCCTGATCTACACCTCGGGGGACATCCGTGCCCTCTACGCGTTCAAGCGCTTGGCCTGGTGGCCCTACAGCGTGGTCATGAAACAGGTCAACGTGCTGTTCGCCCGCGCGCTACGACCGGGTCGGGCCCGCGCGGTGCCGCCGTCCTGAGCAAGCGCTGTCGGTGGTCGCTGGTAGACCGGTGCCATGAGGTCGGCTCCGGCGTGTTGTGAGATGCGACACGCCGGGGACAACCTCTCCGAAGGCCTTACGACCAGGGAATTTCACAAATGTTATTCGGAACATGTTGTATCCCTAGGTGCTGTCAGCCACTAGGTGTAGTGTTTGGCAGACCGGCTGGCCCGCAATGAGTGGGTCAGCCGGAACCACCGAAAACGTCCCTTTCGCCCGGCCTTTCATCGCCCCGTTTCGCCGAGGAGCCACCCCGAACATGACCATCACCGTCTACACCAAGCCCGCCTGCGTCCAGTGCAACGCGACCTACAAGGCCCTCGACAAGCAGGGCCTGTCCTACGAGATCGTCGACATCACCGAGGTGTCCGAGGCGCGGGACTACGTGATGGCGCTGGGTTACCTGCAGGCGCCCGTGGTGGTCGCCGGTGGTGAGCACTGGTCCGGCTTCCGCCCGGACCGCATCAAGGCGCTGGCCGGGGCCACCGGGTCGGCCACCGCCGCCGTCAGCGCCTAGCGTCCGGAGGCGCCGCCGTGGATCCCGATGCCGGCCCCGTGCGGGTGGTGTACTTCTCCAGCGTTTCGGAGAACACCCACCGCTTCGTTCAGAAGCTGGGACTGCCGGCCGTTCGGATCCCGCTGCACGGACCGATCCGGGTCGACGGCCCGTTCGTGCTGATCACACCCACCTACGGTGGCGGCCGCGCGAACGGTCCCGATCCCGACGCCGGGGGCTATGTCCCCAAACAGGTGATCGCGTTCTTGAATGACGAGCACAACCGGTCGCTGATCCGCGGGGTGATCGCGGCCGGCAACACCAACTTCGGTGCCGAGTTCTGCTACGCGGGAAATGTGATCTCCCGCAAGTGCGACGTGCCGTATCTCTACCGATTCGAATTGATGGGAACCCCCGAGGACGTCGAAGCCGTCCGCGCGGGTCTGGCAGATTTCTGGAAGTCCTCCAGTTTTCACGAAAGGGACGACACGTGTCACCAACGGTCACTGCTGCAGAGCCGGTAACGGCGTCGACGGTCGCGCACGCGCTGCCGGGTGAGACGGATTACCACGCGCTCAACGCGATGCTCAATCTGTACGGGCCCAATGGTGAGATCCAGTTCGACAAGGATGTACTCGCCGCGCGGCAGTACTTCCTCGAGCACGTCAACCAGAACACCGTGTTCTTCCACAATCAGGACGAGAAGATCGACTACCTGATCCGGGAGAACTACTACGAGCGCGAGGTGCTCGACCAGTACTCGCGTAACTTCGTCAAGACACTGCTGGATCGGGCCTACGCCAAGAAGTTTCGCTTCCCGACCTTCCTCGGCGCGTTCAAGTACTACACGTCCTACACGCTGAAGACCTTCGACG
>SYAB01000044.1 GCA_005787665.1 Actinomycetota bacterium | reverse complement strand
GCCAGCGCGATCAACCTCGGCTCCATCGAGGAGGTACCGCTCAAGCGCTTCGATCTGATGAACGGCATCGAGGTGCGCGGCACCTACGCGGTATCGCAGGCGTGCATCCCGCATATGAAGGGCCGCGACAACCCGCACATCCTGACCCTGTCCCCGCCGGTCCGGCTGGAGCCGAAATGGCTGCGGCCGACGCCCTACATGATGGCCAAGTACGGGATGACGCTGTGCGCGTTGGGGATTGCGGAGGAACTCCGCGATGCGGGTATCGCCTCCAACACGCTGTGGCCGCGCACCATGGTCGCCACCGCCGCGGTGCAGAACCTCCTCGGGGGCGACGAGTCGATGAAGCGCTCCCGCAAGCCCGAGGTCTACGCCGATGCCGCCTATGCGGTGCTGAGCCGGCCGGCGCGGGAGTACTCCGGGCACAGCCTGCTCTGCGAGGACGTGCTTCTGGACTCAGGCGTCACCGACCTGTCGGTCTACGACTGCGTGCCGGGCTCGGAACTCGGCGTCGACCTGTGGGTGGACAGCGCCAACCCGCCGGGTTACGTCCAGCCGTGAATTCCGGCGGGGTCATCGTGTCGGACCGCCTCGATATCATTCGAACATGTATTCGAGAGAAATCGACGGGGCGGTCGGGCAGATCGACGCGGCCATCGATGTCCTCGAGTCCGTCGACCTGTCCGGGCTCAGCGCCGGTGACCTGATCCGGCTGGCAGGCCGTTGCGAGAAGCTGGTTCGCCGGCAGTCGGTGGTGCGCGGCGACATCGTCGTAGAGGTCGGACGCCGTGCGGTCAACGAGGTCGGCGGAGCGCCGCACAAGGTGCTGGCCGACTGGCTACGGATCAGCCCCGCTGAGGCGCGCCGGCGGGCGGCCGTGGCGGAGCAGCTCGCGGACCGCACGACCCTGACCGGAGAGCCGCTGCCGGCCCATCAGCCCGCGACCGCACGGGCCTGGCGGGAGGGCCTCCTCGACATCGAGCACGTGCGGGTCATCCAGCGGTTCCTCGCCGAATTGCCGTTGACGGTGCCGCGCGATGACCGGGACGGTGCGGAGGAGTTCCTCGCCGAGCACGCCCGGACGCTGCGGCCGGACCAGTTGGCCCGGCTGGCCGACCGGTTGGCGCTCACGTTGAACCCCGACGGCGAATTCAGCGACACCGAGCGCGCGCTGCGCCGAGGGTTCACCTGGAGCCGGCAGGACGTGAGCGGGATGAGCATGGGTCGGCTGGTGGCCACCCCGGCGCTGCGGGCGGAGTTGGAGGCGTGGTTCGCCACGTTCGCCGCTCCGGGGATGTGCAACCCCGCCGATCCTCGGCCGGCAGTCGGCGATCAACCGAGCCAGGACCAGATCGACGCCGATCGGCGCACCCACGCCCAACGTCAGCACGATGCGCTATCGGCCCTGGTACGCGGCCAACTCGGCGACCCGAAGCTGGGCACCCATCGTGGCCTGCCGGTCACCATGATCGTGTCGGCGAGTATCCAGGACCTGCAGGGCCGAGCCGGGGTCGGCGTCACCGGGGGCGGCACCGTGCTGCCGATGAGCGATCTGATCCGGATGGCCGCCCACGCCTATCACTACCTGAGCATCTTCGACGAGGTCTCCGGACGCACCCTGTGGCTGGGGCGGACCAAGCGCATCGCCAGTGCCGACCAACGCATCGCGCTGCACGAACGCGACCGCGGCTGTACCTTCCCCGGCTGCACCGTGCCCGGCTACGGCTGCCAGGTCCACCACGCCACCATGGACTGGGCCGACGGCGGAAACACCGACATCGACGACCTCGTCCTCGCCTGCGGGCCGCACAACCGCCTGGTGGAGAAGTGCGGATGGCAGACCCGGCGACGCCGGGACGGCACGACCGAATGGATCCCCCCGCCGCACCTGCCGCTGATCGGCGGAGTCAACTCCCACCACCACCCGGACAAGACCATCCGGCGGCACCGGAAGCCGCGGCGGTGAGATCAGCCCTTGCGACCGATGCGGCGCCAGCCGTGTGCGGCGAACGCCCGCATCGCCGCCAACGCGAAGCGGCCCTGCTTCTTCGGCGAGGAGTACCAGAGCATCTCGGAGCGCTGGGTGGGCAGCCGCGGGGCGGTGATCGCCTGCTGGCGGCAGAACTTGATGAGCCCGGCCGCGCCGCCACCGCGGTAGCCGATACCGGAATCCTTCCACCCGCCCATCGGCAGCGACGGGCAGAAGACGTTGGTCATCGCGTCGTTGATGTTCACCGCGCCGGCCTCCAGGCGGCGTGCGATCTTCTCACCGCGCGCGTTGTCACCCGTCCACACGGTCGCCGACAGCCCGTAGACGGAGTCATTCGCCAACCGGATGGCCTCCGCCTCGTCGGCCACCTTGACCACCGGCAGGGTGGGCCCGAAGGTCTCCTCCGCCATGCAGCTCATGCTGGGATCGGCGTCGGCGATCACGGTGGGCTGGAAGAAGGTGCCCACCCCGGTCGCCTTGCCGCCGGTCACCACCCGCGCGCCCGCGGCGGTGGCCTCCTCGACATGGCGCTCGACGATGTCACGCTGGGCCGCGGTGGCCATCGCGCCGGTGTCGAAGCTGACTCCGGCACCGGACTCCTGGCCCTGCTGAACCGCCCGAACCCGCTCGGCCAGCTTGGCGACGAACTCGTCGTAGATCGGCGCCTCGACGAAGACCCGTTCGACCGAGATGCACACCTGACCGGCGTTGAACATCCCGCCCCAGGCGATGCCGTTGGCGGCGCGGTCCAGGTCGGCGTCGGCCAGCACGATCGCGGGGTCCTTACCGCCGAGTTCCAGACTGCACGGGATGAGCCGCTCGGCGCAGGCCACCGCCACCTTGCGACCGGTCGCGGTGGATCCGGTGAAGTGCACGTAGTCGGAGTTCTCGATCACCGCCGCGCCCGTGGCCCCGTAACCGGTGACCAGGCCCAACACCGGCGGGGCACCCACCTCGTTCCAGCCGCGGATGAGCTCCACCGCCGACAGCGGCGTCACCTCCGAAGGCTTGAGCAGGACGGCAGCACCGGCAGCCAGTGCGGGCACCAGGTCGTGTGCCAGCATGGCAAGCGGGAAGTTCCACGGCTCGATCATGCCGACCAGCGGGTAGGGCCGGAAGGCCGTGGTCAGCTTCTTGACCTTGAACAGCGGGCTGTGCGCCTTGGGGTGCCGGTCGGCGAGGAACTCCTCGGCATGGCCCGCCCAGTAGTTGATGGAGTCGGCGATGGTCACCGGTTCCAGGCTGGCATCACCGCGGGACTTCCCGGTCTCGCTCATCAGCACCTCGGTGAGGTGATCGGAGTTGTCGAGGACCCAGTCCTGCCAGGCGAACATCCACTTCTTGCGGCCGCGCGGCCCGATCGCCTCCCACTCGGGCTGGAACAGCCGAAGCTCACGCGCCTTGGCGGCGACCGCGTCGGGGCCGTCGATGGGCACTGAACCGGACACCGTGCCGTCGGCCGGATTGTGCACCGTGATGGTGGCTTCGGTGCCGGCTTCGTCGGCCTTGGATTCGACTGTGGTCATTGACGGTTCCTCTCGGTCAGCCTGGGTCGATGCTATCCCCACCTCGGCTAGGAGAACAGACCGACCGGTTGGTTGCCGTGGTCCGCCGGCGCGATCAGTTCCGGGCCGTTATTCGCCACTTTGTTGACCAACCGCGACACCTCCCGCATCGCGATGCCGCCGACGTCCGGCGGCGTGGCCAACAGGTGGGCCGGGGCGGGCGCGTCGGGGTCCAGCCAGCGGTCCCAGTCGCGCTCGGCCAGCACCAGCGGCATCCGGTCGTGCACCCGGCCCAACTCGCCCACCGCGTCGGTGGTGATCAGCGTGCAACTCAGTAGGGCCACCGCCGCGCCCGGCGGCTGCCAGACCGACCACAGCCCGGCCACCAGCAACGGACGACCGTCCCGGCGATACATGTAGAACGGCGTCTTGGGCGCTCCTGGCACGTCCGGAGTGGGCATCCACTCGTAGTAGCCGTCCATCGGAACCAAGCAGCGCTGGTGGCGGGCCGCCGCCCGGAACGCCGGTGAGGTGGTGACCCGCTCCGCGCGGGCGTTGATCAGCGGGGCCTTGGCCACCGGCCGGCCGTCGGCCCCGGCCTTCACCCACGGCGGCAGCAGACCCCAGCGCATCATCCGGATCCGCCGGGCCGCCTCACGCGCCACCACCGCGGCGACATCGGTGGTGGGCGCGACGTTGTAGTTCGGCGCTACCGCCGCTCCGCCGGTCTCGTCGACGGCGTCGATCTCCGCGGCCAGCCGGGCCGGATCGGTGGTGACCGCAAACCTCCCGCACATGGCCTCCATCATCGCAGGGCAGGATGTAGCCCATGGACCTCTGGCCTGCACCGCACGCGGCGGGGCCGGTGCACGCCGATGTCACGGTGCCGGGCTCCAAGTCGATGACCAACCGCGCGCTGATCCTGGCCGCGCTGGCCGGGGCCCGCGGCGGCGGGACCTCGCATATCGCGGGTGCGCTGCGGAGCCGCGACACCGACCTGATGATCGGCGCGCTGCGGACCCTCGGGTTCGACGTCGACGGCGACGGCGACGACCTGCGGGTGGGCGGCGCACTGAACCCCGGACCGGGGACCCGTATCGACTGCGGGCTGGCCGGCACGGTGCTGCGGTTCGTTCCGCCACTGGCCGCCCTGGGCGAGGTCGAGGTGGTCTTCGACGGGGACGAACAGGCCCGCGCGCGGCCGATCACCCCGCTGCTGGACGGGCTGCGCGGCCTCGGGGTGGACATCGTCGGGGACGGGTTGCCGTTCACCGTGTGTGGCCGCGGCGGCGCACCCGGCGGCACCGTGCACATCGACGCCTCGGCGTCCTCGCAGTTCGTCTCCGGACTGCTGCTGTGCGGGGCGGCCTTCGCCGAGGGGCTGACGGTGGTGCACACCGGCACTTCGGTCCCCTCGGCCCCGCATATCGCGATGACCGCGGCGATGCTCGAGGCGGTCGGTGTCGGGGTGGATGACACCACCCCGAACCGGTGGCGGGTGGAGCCCGGCCCGGTGGCCGCCCACGACTGGGCGATCGAGCCCGACCTGTCCAATGCGCTGCCCTTCGCAGCGGCGGCGGTGGTGACCGGTGGCCAGGTCCGCATCACCGGCTGGCCGACGATCAGCGTGCAGCCCGCGCCCATCATCCTGTCCATCCTCCGGTTGCTGGGATGCACTGTGGCACACGAGGATCGCGGCCTTTCGGTGACCGGCCCGGCAAGCTACCCGGGTTTCGACATCGACCTGCACGAGGTGGGTGAGCTGACCCCGTCGGTGGCGGCGCTGGCGGCCCTCGCGCAGCCGGGTTCGGTGTCGCGCCTGACCGGGATCGCCCACCTGCGCGGCCACGAGACCGACCGGTTGGCGGCCCTGAGCGCCGAGATCAACGGTCTGGGCGGGGACTGCGTCGAGGAACCGGACGCCTTGGTGATCACCGCCGCACCACTGCACGGCGGACGCTGGCGCTCCTATGCCGACCACCGAATGGCCACGGCGGGGGCGATCGTCGGCCTGCGGGTACCCGGGGTGCTGGTCGAGGACATCGGCACCACCGCCAAGACGTTGCCGGACTTCCCCGCGCTGTGGGCCGGGATGCTCCAGGGGCGCGGTTGAGTTCGGCTCGCCGACCGCGGGAGTACGACGAGTCCGATGTGCACATCCGGGCCGGGCGCGGATCGCGTCCGCGCACCAAGACCCGGCCCGAGCACGCCGATGCCGAACCGGCGATGGTGGTGACCGTCGACCGCGGCCGGTGGGGTTGCGTGCTCAACGCCGATCCACACCACCTGGTGACCGCGATGCGGGCTCGCGAACTCGGGCGCACGCCGATCGTCGTCGGCGACGAGGTCGACGTGGTGGGCGACCTGTCCGGGCGCACCGACACCCTGGCCCGCATCGTGCGCCGTGCCGAGCGCCGCACGGTGCTGCGCCGCACCGCCGATGACACCGACCCGACCGAACGGGTGGTGGTGGCCAACGCCGACCAGATGATGGTGGTGGTGGCTCTGGCCGACCCGCCGCCGCGCACCGGTTTCGTGGACCGCTCGCTGATCGCGGCCTACACCGGCGGCCTGCGGCCCATCCTGTGCCTCACCAAGACCGACCTGGCACCGGCGGCGCCGTTCGCCGACCATTTCGCCGACCTCGACCTCACGGTGGTCGCCGCCGGCCGCGACGAGCCGATCGAGGCGGTCCGAAACCTGTTGACCGGCCACACCACCGTCCTGCTCGGGCATTCCGGGGTCGGCAAGTCGACGTTGGTGAACCGGCTTGTGCCACACGCCGATCGGGCCATCGGCGCGGTGTCCGGCGTCGGCAAGGGCCGGCACACCTCGACCCAGTCGGTGGCGCTGGCACTGCCCGGCGGCGGGTGGGTCGTCGACACCCCCGGGGTGCGGTCCTTCGGGCTGGCCCACATCCGGCCCGACGATGTCATGCTGGCATTCTCGGACCTGGGCGAGAAGATCGGTGACTGTCCGCGCGGGTGCGGGCATCGGGGACCGCCGGCCGATCCGGAGTGCGCCCTCGACACCCTGACCGGCCCGCCGGCGCGACGGGTGGCCGCCGCCAGGCGTCTGCTCGAGGCGCTGGCCGAACAGAGGAGAAACACATGAGCACCACCATCGGGAACGTCCCCCTGCTCACGCTCAACGACGGCCACCAGATTCCGCAGCTGGGATTCGGGGTGTTCCAGATCCCGCCCGCGGAGACCGCAGCGGGGG
>SYAB01000416.1 GCA_005787665.1 Actinomycetota bacterium | reverse complement strand
GCGCCGGTTGCAGATCGAGTTCAGCCAGGCGATCCAGAAGATCACCGAGGGCGAGGGCGGCGAGGTGTCGTCCAAGGAGATGTGGGACGCCTTCGCCGACGAGTACCTTGCGCCGGTTCGGCCGCTGGAACGCATCCGCCAGCGGGTGATCGGCTCGGAGATCGACGGCGGCACCGACGTCATCGAGGCGACGGTGAAGATCGACGGCGTCGAGACCGCGATCCGCGGCGAAGGCAACGGCCCACTGGCCGCCTTCGTCGACGCCCTGGGCACGGTCGGCATCGCGGTGAGCGTGCTGGACTATTCCGAGCACGCCATGGCCGCCGGCGAGGAGGCCGCCGCGGCGGCCTATGTCGAGGCGTCGGTGGGCGGTCGGACGGTGTGGGGCGTCGGCATCGCCACCTCGATCACCACGGCATCGCTGAGGGCGGTGGTCTCGGCGGTCAACCGGGCGGCCCGGCTGGGCTGAATCCGGCGGTTCAGAACAACGCGAACTGCTGGCCCTGGTCCACCGACTGCTCGAAGGCCTCGATCCCGACACCACCGGCGACGGCGCCGACGCTCGCCATGAACTGTTCGTCGGAGACGGTCGGCACCCCGAGTTCGCGGGCCTGGAATCCCTTGCCGTGCCCCGGTGCGGGTTCGTTGCAGACCACCAGCGACGTCTCCGGGTCGACGGCATCGGCGTAGGCGAGCCCGGCGTGCAGGATCCGCTCTACGAGTTCCTCGTGGGTGCGCTTCACCTCGGCGGACAGCGCCACTCGCATGCCCTGGACGAGCGGACCGCCGCGCTGGTACCGGCCGGGGTTCAGGTAGGGACACGGCATGCGGGAGGCGAGCATCTTCAGCGGGCGCAGTTCCTCGTGGGTGACCGTGCCATTGGGCCAGCGCCGCCGGCTCACCGGACGGACCGGCAACCAGATGTCGCGCTCCCGGGCGCGGTGCAGCGCCGGCATGAGAACACGCGACAGCACCAAAGCGTCATCAAAGGCGTCGTGCGCCCGGGTCTGCGGGATATCCCAATGCCGCGCAAGGGTTTCCAGCCTCAGGTTGTCCAGGCCAAGGTCGAGCCGGCGGGCCAATTCGACGGTGCACATCACGTTGTCCACGGGCAATGCGGTGCGGGCGAATTCGGCTTCGGCGACCAGGAACGAGTAGTCGAAGGGCGCGTTGTGGGCGACCAGGGTGCGGCCGTGCATCAGGTCGGCGAGCCCATGGGCGATGTCGGCGAATCTCGGCTGGTCCTCCAGCATCTCGCTGGTCAGCCCGTGCACATGGGTCGGTCCCGGATCGACGCCGGGATTGAGCAGGCTGACCAGGGAATGCTCGACGTTGCCGTGCGAGTCCAGCGCCAGCGCGGCGATGCTCAGCACCCGCGCCGAACCCGGGCGGAATCCCGAGGTCTCGACGTCGACGACAACCCAACCCTCGCCCGCGTCGCGGGCGGGCCGGCCCCAGGATTGGCTCACAAAGCCCAGAATGGCACGCATCACCGACAGCCCGGGGCACATCGGATCCGTGTCGGGCGTCACGGCACCGACTCGGAATAGACTCACCTGCGATGTCCAGGCCACCGATGACACTGCGCGCACGTTCCGCACTGGCCCTCGGTTCGGCCGCCCGCTGGGCCTCCCGGGTCACCGGACGGGGCGCGGGCGCCATGATCGGCGGACTGGTGGCGATCGGGCTGGATCCCTCGGTGTTGCGCCAGCTGGGTACGGGACGCCGCACCGTGGTCGTGACCGGCACCAACGGCAAGTCCACCACCACCCGGATGGTGGCTGCCGCGTTGCGCACGCTCGCACCGGTAGCCACCAACGGCGAGGGCGCCAACATGGACGCCGGCCTGGTGGCCGCACTGGCCGCCGACCGCGACGCTCCGCTGGCGGCCCTCGAGGTGGACGAGATGCACGTGCCGCATGTGGCCGATGCCGTCGAACCTGCGGTGATCGTGCTGCTCAACCTGTCCCGCGACCAGCTCGACCGGGTCGGCGAGATCAATCACATCGAGCGCACCCTGCGCGCCGGGCTGGCCCGCCATCCAGGCGCGGTGGTGGTGGCCAACTGCGACGACGTGCTGATGACCTCCGCGGCCTACGACTGCCCGACGGTGGTGTGGGTCGCCGCGGGCGGCGGCTGGGCGGCGGACTCGGTGAGTTGTCCGCGCAGCGGCGAGGTGATCGTACGGGACGGATCGGCCTGGCGTTCCACCGGGACGGATTTCCAGCGGCCGACCCCGCAGTGGTGGGTGGACGACGAGAACCTCTACGGCCCCGGCGGTGTGACGCTGCCGATGCATCTGGCACTGCCCGGTGCGGTCAATCGCGGCAACGCCGCGCAGGCGGTGGCCGCCGCCGTTGCCCTGGGTGCCGAGCCGGTGTCGGCGGTGCGCGCGGTCTGCGGCGTCGACGAGGTCGCCGGCCGGTACCGGACCGTGCGGATGGGCCGTCACACTGTCCGGATGCTGCTGGCCAAGAATCCGGCCGGTTGGCAGGAGGCGCTGTCGATGGTCGACAAAACCGCTGCGGGAGTGGTGATCTCGGTGAACGGACAGGTTCCCGACGGTGAAGACCTGTCCTGGCTGTGGGACGTGCGGTTCGAGCACTTCGGCGGGACGGCCGTGGTCGCCGCCGGGGAACGGGGAACGGATCTCGCGGTCCGCCTCGGCTATGCCGAGGTTCCCCACACCCTGGTGCACGACACCGTCGAAGCCATCGAGTCCTGTCCCTCCGGGCACGTCGAGGTCATCGCCAACTACACGGCGTTCCTGACGTTGCAACGCGTGCTGGAGCGATCCGGGGGGCGCTCATGACCGAACCGGTCCGCATCGGCCTGGTGCTGCCCGATGTCATGGGCACCTACGGCGACGGCGGCAATGCGGTCGTGTTGTGTCAGCGCCTCCAGTTGCGCGGCATCCCCGCCGAGATCGTCGACATCACCCTGGGCGACCCGGTGCCGGAGTCACTGGATCTCTACACCCTCGGCGGGGCGGAGGACTACGCCCAGCGCCTGGCCACCCGCCACCTGTTGCGTCACCCCGGACTGCAGCGCGCCGCCGGCCGCGGCGCGCCGGTGCTGGCGATCTGCGCGGCGATCCAGGTGCTCGGCCACTGGTACGAGACGGCGGCCGGAGAGCGGGTCGACGGGGTCGGTCTGCTGGACGTGACCACCTCTCCGCAGCCCGAGCGCACCATCGGGGAGGTGGTCTCCACGCCGCTGGCCGACGGGCTGACCGAACCGCTGACAGGGTTCGAGAACCACCGCGGCGGGACTGTCCTGGGGGCCGACGCCCGGCCGTTGGCGGCCGTGGTCAAGGGTGCGGGCAACCGGCTCGGCGACGGCATCGACGGCGCGGTGCAGGGCAGCGTGGTGGCCACCTACCTGCACGGGCCGTGCTTGGCCCGCAATCCCGAGCTGGCCGATCTGCTGCTGAGCCGGGTCGTCGGCCCGCTCCCGCCACTGGACCTGCCCGAGGTCGAGCAACTCCGGCGCGAGCGACTCGCGGCTCCCCGCCGGGCGTGACCCGCGCCCGGTGCCCCCGGCCCGCGTTCAGACCATCGCGCGCCGGCCGGCCAGCGCCCGGCCGAGCGTCAACTCGTCGGCGAACTCCAGATCGCCCCCCATCGGTAGGCCGGAGGCGATGCGAGTGACGCTCAGACCGGGGATGTCGCGCAGGATCCGCACCAGGTAGGTGGCGGTGGCCTCGCCCTCGGTGTTGGGATCGGTGGCGATGATCACCTCGGTGATGTCGACTCCGTCGACCCGTTCACCGATCCTGTTGAGCAACTGGCGGATTCGCAGCTGATCGGGGCCGACGCCCGACAGCGGGTCGAGTGCGCCGCCCAGCACGTGGTAGCGCCCGCGGAACTCGCGGGTGCGTTCCACAGCCTGGACGTCCTTGGGTTCCTCGACGACGCAGACCTGGGTGCCGTCCCGTCGGGCGTCGCTGCAGATCCGGCAGCGCTGCCCGTCGGAGACGTTCCCGCACACCTCGCAGAACTGCACGCCATCGCGAACCCGGGCCAGCACGGCGGTCAACCGGTCGATGTCGGGCGGTTCCACCGAGATCAAGTGGAAGGCGATCCGCTGCGCACTCGTGGGCCCGATACCCGGCAGCTTGCCGAGTTCGTCGATCAGATCCTGGACGGGGCCTTCGAACATGGCGGCGGGTCAGGATTCCGGCAGCGGACGACCCGAGGCGGCGGCCACCGGGCCCAGGATCTTCTTGACCGTCTCCCGCATGTTGGCGGCCGCGTCGTGCAAGGCGCCCACCACGAGGTCCTGCAGCGTTTCGACATCGTCGGGGTCGACCACCTGCGGATCGATCCGGATCGCGAGGACCTGACCGTTGCCGTTAAGGGTGACCTGCACCAGACCGTTGCCGGCCTGCCCGGTCGTCTCGGTCTCGGCGATCTGTTTCTGTGCCTCGATCAGCGCCTGCTGCATCTGGGCGGCCTTGGCCAGCGCCGCCTGGAGATCCTGAACTCCCTGGGGGGGCACCTGCTGCCCGAAGGCCCCCAGATGGCCGGGATCGCCGGGTTGAACACCGGGTTGCATGACGGTCTCCTTGCGTCTCGATATCGAGTTGGTTGCGGCCTGGCATTTAGGGCAACCCGTGACTTTCAAGCCTAGTCGGCCAGGGATTACCGTGACGCCCGTGCTGAAGTTCGCCCCCGTGCGTGTCGTCGCCGCGACGTCGGCCGCCATGTTGTTGGCGGCGTCACCGCCGGCGGCGCCGGTCGCCCAGGCGGCACCCGGCGGCGTCGCGGGCATGATCGTGTTCCTCGATCCGGGTCACAACGGCGCCAATGACGCCTCGATGACCCGCCAGGTTCCCACCGGACGGGGCGGCACGAAGGACTGCCAGACCTCAGGCACCGCGACCGAGGCCGGCTATGCCGAGCACACCTTCAATTGGGACACCACGCTGCGGATCCGGGCGGCGTTGAACCAACTCGGCGTCCGCACCGCGATGTCGCGGGGCAATGACGACGCGGTCGGCCCGTGTGTCGACGAACGGGCAGCGATGGCCAATGCCCTACAGCCCAACGCGGTGGTGTCGATCCACGCCGACGGCGGCCCGCCGACCGGCCGCGGCTTCCACATCCTCTACTCCAACCCGCCGCTCAATTCCGCGCAGGCCGGCCCGTCGGTGCAGTTCGCTCGGATGATGCGCGACCAGTTGGCCGGTTCGGGTATTCCGCCGGCGACCTACATCGGGTCCGGCGGGCTCAACCCGCGCGCTGACATCGCCGGCCTGAACCTGGCTCAGTTCCCTTCGATCCTGGTCGAGTTGGGCAATATGAAGAACCCGGTGGACTCAACCCTGATGGGCAGCGCCGAAGGCCGGCAGAAGTACGCCGACGCCGTGGTCAAGGGTGTGGTGGCGTTCCTGCAGACCCAGCCGCCGCGAACCAGTTAGCCGCTCTGCGACCGCTCGACCTCAGCCTTGAGGTTGGCCAGCACCTCGGCCTGAATCTTGCGCAGCCCCAGCGGGGCGAAGGTCTTCTCGAAGAATCCTCTGACACCGCCGGCGCCGTTCCAGCTGGTCTTGACGGTGACGCTGCAACCCGGTCCGGCCGGAGCGACGGTCCAGTTGGTCAAAAGCGAGGAGAGGGCATCCTTTTCGATGACGGTGTGCCCGGCGACGTCGACCTCGGCACGCACCTGCCTCGACCGTGACTTGGTGGCCTGCAGTCGCCAGGTGGCGATGGTGCCGCGTCCCTGGCCGCCTCTGAGCACGCGATAGCTGCTGTAATGCGAGGACAGGATCCTGGGGCGCACACCGCGGTAGTCGGCGATCGCCCCGAGTACCGCGGCAGGCTCGGCCTCGACCAGGATGCTGCTGGATACGCTGACCTGTCCCATCCGAACTCCTCATGCTCGAGCAGCCGACCGGTCGCGAGACGGGCTGCGCTGCCGTTCAGCGTAAACGTGACAGCCGGTCAGCCCTCGATGCGGCGGGCGCCGAGTTCGCTCTGCAGCAGTTCCAACGCGACCTCCTCGGGATCGCG
>SYAB01000415.1 GCA_005787665.1 Actinomycetota bacterium | reverse complement strand
CAACGAGTACGAGGACCTGCTCAAGGCCGGCGTCGCCGACCCGGTCAAGGTCACCCGCTCGGCGCTGCAGACCGCGGCGTCCATCGCGGCGCTGTTCCTGACGACAGAGTGTGTCGTCGCCGACAAGCCGGAGAAGGCCGCGGCACCTGCCGGCGACCCGACCGGTGGTATGGGCGGTATGGACTTCTAAGTCCCCCAACGAAAAGTGCCCGGGCCGGTGGCCCGGGCACTTTTCGTTTCCCCATTGTGAGCCTTATGTACACCACGGTGCGGATTCTCCTGCACAGCGCACACAGTCGTCGGTGCCGATGCCGAAGCTGCCGCCATGCAACCCTTCATCGGAAGCGCGGCCGTCAGATCGGGTCAGATGACCCGCCACCACCTGGCCCGCGATTATGTTGCGCTGTACCGCGACGTCTATATCCCCCGCGACCTCGAGGTGACGGCACTGGTGCGCGCGCAGGCGGCATGGCTGTCCACCGGCGCCCCGCTATGTGGCCTGTCCGCCGCCGCGGCATGGGGCACCAAGTGGCTGGACTCGTCGGCGCCGGCGGAAGTCCTGCGCTCCAATCGGCGTTCGCAACGCGGCATGCTCGTCCGTACATGTCAGATGCGGGAGGAGGAGTTGAGCCTGTCGGCAGGGCTGCCGGTGACGACGCCCGCTCGAACGGCCTTCGACATCGCTCGGCGTTATCCCCCGGACAAAGCCGTTCCCATCCTTGACGCACTGCTCGGCGCCACCGGCGCGAGCATTGGCGACGTCGCCGCCGTCGCGGCGCGATGGCCTGGCGCATGCGGTGTGCGCCGGTCACGGTCCGTACTGCGTCTGGTCGACGCCGCGGCGGAATCGCCCCAGGAGAGCCGGCTTCGCATGACTCTGATTCGCGGGGGTCTACCGGCGCCCGAGTGTCAGATTCGCTTCCCGGAATTGCGGATTCGCGTCGACATGGGTTGGCGTGAGTGGAGGGTGGCCGTCGAGTACGACGGCGTCCAGCACTGGTCCGATGCCCGGCAGCGAGCCTGGGACATCGAACGTCTGGAATTGCTGGACGCGGCGGGATGGGTCGTCGTCCGCGTCAGCGCGTCGATGCTGCGCCATCCGGATCTCGTGGTGGCACGGGTGCGGGCCAAACTCCGGGCTGCCGGCTGCCCGGTGTAGCCCCGGATGTGATGCCTGTGCAGGCGGATTCGGCAAGAAACCTGCACAGAGCTCACAGCCGCGGGCTCAGGCGCAGGTCGGCGCTGGCCGCCGGCCCCGAATCAGCTTCCCCGGCAGCGCAGGGGTCGGCACGCCGTTCTCGGCGATCACCTCGCCGGAGACGATCGTGGCGACGTAGCCGTCGGCACTCTGGTCCAGTCGCCGCCCGCCGGCGGGCAGGTCGTTGACGATCACCGGCTTGTGCAGGGTCAGCCGGGCGTGGTCGATGACGTTGAGATCGGCCTTGTAGCCGACCGCGATCCGGCCGCGGTCCAGAAGCCCGCCCACCGTCGCCGGCACCGAGGTCAGCTGCCGAACCGCCTCGGCCACCGAAAGCCGACCGTCCGCCCTGTCGCGTGCCCAGTGCGCCAGAACGAACGTCGGATAGCTTGCGTCGCAGATCATCCCGTAGTGCGCGCCGCCGTCGCCCAAGCCCAGCACGACGTCGTCGCGGCGGATCAGCTGCCCGACGGTGTCCAACGAGTTGTTCTCGAAGTTGGCCAGCGCCACCAGCATCATGGCGTGGCCGTCGTCGTCGAGCAGCCGGTCGTAGGCCTCCTCCAACGGACTCACCCCGCGGGCCGCGGCCCGGGCGGCGATGCTGTCCTCGGGGGCCGGCTCGTAGTTCGCCGGGTCGGTCAGTGGGAACATCCACTCCCAGGACTGGGCGAAGTACATGAACGGATGACCGTGGCCCGGCGTATCGGCCAGAATGCGCTCCCGCACTTCGGGCTTGCGCATCTCGGCCACCCGCTGGGGTAGCGGGAGATCGGCGATCTGCTGGTAGCTGGGATACAGCACGAACGGGTTGGCGGTCAGCTCCAGGCCGATGACCAGTCCGATCGGCCGGGCGAACACCTGCGCGGTGATCTGCCCACCGGCGGCGTTGAACTTCTCGATCAGATTGACCGCTCCCGGCCAGATCGGATCACCGGCGTTGCCGGTCGTCAGGGTGAACGTCACCGGCACGCCGGCGTCGGCCGCCGCTTCGAAGACCTGCTGCAGCACCGGTTCGTAGCCGCCGGCGGGCAGGTCGGGGATGAACTGCAGCAGCCCGCCACCGGCGTCGGCCACCCCGCCGACGATCGCGGCGATCTCGTCGTAGGCCGCCTGGTAGGTCGGGATGAAATCTCCGCTGCCAGTCTTGTGGAACGCGAATCGCGACGACGACACACCCAGTGCGCCCACCTCGATTGCCTCCGCGGCGAGTGTGCGCATCAGCGCCAGATCCTCCGCGGTCGCCGGTTCACGGTCGGCGCCCCGCTGCCCCATCACGTACACCCGCAGCGGCGAGTGCGGAAGGTACGCGGCCACATCGATATCCCGCTGACGCGACTCCAGCGCGTCGAGAGACTGCGGGAAGGTCTACCAGTCCCAGGGCAGCCCGTCGGTCATCACCACCCCGGGGATGT
>SYAB01000414.1 GCA_005787665.1 Actinomycetota bacterium | reverse complement strand
GTCCCGCGGGTCACCCCGGATTGCCGTTAGCAATCACCCTGCTCTGTGAAGTCCGGACTTTCCTCGACTCCTTCGGAGCCGCGGCCGCCCGGCCAACTCGTCCGCACATCACAACGTACTGGGGTCCGGGCCTCTTCCGCGAGTCCGCTGAGGGCGCGGCGCGGCGCACCACGATGATCAGGTGCGGCGCACCACGACGATCAGGTGCGGCGCACCACGATGATGTTGTCGATCAGGGTGGCGTCCTCGCCGTCCGGCCCTCGCGCGATTCGTTCGGCGGTCTCCACCCGCACCCGGTCCCACTGCGCGGGATCGAGGTCCAGTCCGGACACCACGGCCTCGGCGGACGGGAACTCGTGGTGATGCATCTTCGAGGCCCACGGCGGGGCCGCCGCATGGTCGACGATGAGCAGGGTGCCGCCGGGCGCCACCAGGGCGGCGGCGCGCCGCAGGATCGCCGGGCGGTCCATCTCCAGGGTGCTGTGCAGGAACTGTGCCGACACCAGGTCATAGCTGCCGCCGGGCAGGCTGCGGGTGAGATCGTGCTGCTGGAAGTCGATGCGGTCGGCAACCCCGCGCGACTCGGCCGCGGCGCGGGCCCGGCTCAACGCGGTGTCGGAGACGTCGACGGCCACGACCGCCCAGCCGTGTTCGGCCAGCCAGATGGCGTCGGCGCCCGCCCCGCAGCCGAGATCCAGCGCCCGGGCACCGTGGATCTGCGGCGCGATCTCGGCGAGGCGGGCGTTCACTTTGCCGCTCCAGACCTGCGGCTTGGCGCCGTAGTGCTCCTCCCAGACGGTGCGCGCCTCGCCGGTCGGGTCGTGCATGGTCGGTCTCCTTCTCAGCCGCTCAGATACGAGGTGTCGTTGACCAGTCGCACCGAGGCACCGTTGTCCGGGTAGAACTCGGCGATACTCAGCGAGGCCAGATCCAAGTGCAATCGGTGCAGGATCGAGGGCCCGGCGTCCAGTGCCATTCGCAGCATCGTCTTGATCGGCGTCACGTGCGAGACCACCAGAACCGTGCCCCCCTCGTGTTCGGCGACGATCCGGTCCCGCGCGGCGCGCACCCGCTCGTGCACCCCGGCGAAGCTCTCCCCGCCCGGGGCGGGCAGGCTGGTGTCGCGCAGCCAGCGGCCGTGCAGGTCCGGGTGGCGTCGGGCGGCCTCGGGGAAGGTCAGCCCCTCCCACTCGCCGAAGTCGGTCTCGATCAGATCGTCGTCGACCCGCACGTCGAGGCCGAGCGCGCCGGCCGCCGCGGCGGCGGGGTCGTAGGCGCGCCGGAGCGGCGAGGTGACCACGGCCGAGATACCGCCCTTGCGCGACAGGTAGCGCGCGGCGTCGGCGGCCTGCCGGCGTCCGATCTCGGTGAGCTCGGGGTTCCCACGGCCGGAATAGCGGCGCTGGCGGGACATCTCGGTCTGGCCGTGCCGCAGCAGCAGCAGACGCGTCGGTCCGCCGACGTTTCCGGTCCAGGACGACGGCGGAACGGCGACGGCATCGGGCGGCGGGTCGGCCGCCCGCTGGACCGACCAGCCCGGATCCGAGGCCGCGCCGTCCATCGCCTCGTTGGCGAGTCGGTCGGCGTGCTTGTTCTGCTCGCGGGGGATCCAGCCGAAGCGGATCGTGTCGAAGGTCGATGCCAGCGCCCTGGCCTGCTGGTGCAGTTCGGCAAGCCCGGGGTGTTTGACCTTCCAGCGTCCGCTCATCTGCTCGACGACGAGTTTGGAATCCATCCGCACCACGACCTGATCGGCTCCCAGCCGGCGCGCCTCCTCCAAACCGGCGATCAGTCCGCGGTATTCGGCCACATTGTTGGTGGCGGTACCGATGGCCTGCTTGTGCTCGGCCAGCATGGTCGCGTGGTCATCGGCCCAGACCACGCACCCGAAGCCGGCCGGTCCGGGATTGCCGCGGGAACCCCCGTCGGCTTCGACGACGACCTTCACCCGGGCGACCCTGGGGACCCGGTGACCCGCAGCAGGATGGCCCGGCACTCGGGGCAACGCAGCACCTCGTCATCACCGGCGGCCGAGATCCGCGACAGCTCACCGCGGTCGAGTTCGATCCGGCACGCCCCGCAGCGCCCGCCCTGAAGCCGCCCCGCCCCGATCCCCGATGAGCCCCGTTGCCGCTCGTAGAGATCCAGCAGATCGGCGGCCAGGCCGCCCGCCACCTCCGCCCGGCGGGCGGCTCGCACGGTGCGGTCCTGCTCGATCCCGGCCAGCGCCTCGTCGCGGGCCGCCCGGGCCGCGGTCAGCTCGGCCTCCAGCCTCTCCAGGCCGGCTCGCTCGGAGTCCTGTTCGGCGGCCAGCTGTTCACGGCGTTCCATCACCTCCAGCAGGGTGTCCTCGAGGCTCGCCTGGCGGCGCTCGAGGGTGCCCAGTTCATGCTGAATTTCCTGCAGCTGCCGGGAGTCGCTCACCGAACCGGAGTTCAACAGCCCGCGGTCGCGGTCCTCGCGCCGGCGGACCGCGTCGACCTCGGACTCCAACTTGGCCACCTCGGCCTCGACGTCCTCGCGGGCGAGCCCGGCAACCGCGAGCCGGTCGGCGACCGCCTGCCGATCGGCCTGGACCTGCTCGTAGCGCTGCTGCTCGGGCAGGTGCGCCGCGCGATGCGCGAGCCGGGCCAGCTCGGCATCCAGATCGACCAGTTCCAGCAGCGAATGTTGCTGCCAGACATCAGCTTTCATTGTCAACTCTCTTGTCGTCGATATTCCACGGATCGGTCCGGATCGGGCACACCGTGACTGCCAGCGCCGCGCCGAAGTGCCGACGCAGCAATTCCGCCGCCTGTGCGCACCACGGGTGCTCGCTGGCCCAGTGCGCGACATCGACCAGTCCGACGTCGCTGCCGCGCAGGTGCTCGTCGGCGGGGTGGTGACGCAGATCGGCGGTGACATAGGCCTGCACGCCCGCGGCCGCCGCGGCAGCCAGCAGCGAATCCCCCGAGCCCCCGCAGACCGCGACCCGGGAAATCGCCCGGTCGGGGTCACCCGCGGCGCGCACGCCCCGATTCGTGGGTGGCAGAGCCGAGTTCACCCCCGCGACGAAATCGGCGAAGCGCTGCGGCCGGGCCAGCGAACCGATCCGGCCGATACCCACCTCGGCGGGCAACGCCGCGAGCGTCAGCACGTCGAAGGCCGGCTCCTCGTACGGGTGCGCGGCTCGCATGGCGGTGAGCACACCGGCCCGCATACGCGCCGGGGCGATCACCTCCACCCGCTCCTCGGTCACCCGCTCCACCGTCCCGGCAGTCCCGATCGCCGGCGCGGCGCCCGGCCCGGGCAGGAACTGGCCGGTGCCCGGCACGCTCCAACTGCAGTGCGAGTAGTCGCCGATCCGGCCCGCCCCCGCGGCGAAGAGCGCCTCGCGCACCGCCTCGGCGTTCTCGGCGGGGACGAAGACCACCCACTTGTCCAGCGCCGGTCCGGCGGCGACGGGATCCAGCACCGCCTCCACCTGCAGGCCCAGCGCCTGCGCGAGCGCGTCGGACACCCCCGGATTCGCGGCGTCAGCGTTGGTGTGTGCGGTGAACAACGCTGAACCGGTACGGATCAGCCGGTGGATCAGCGCTCCCTTCGGCGTGCTGACCGCGACGGTGTCCACCCCCCGCAGCAGCAGCGGATGATGCGCCAGCCGCAGACCGCGCGGGCCTACCGTCGCGGCCACCGCGGCGGTGGCATCCACGGCTACCGTCACCGAGTCGATCACCTCGTCGGGGTCACCGCAGACCAGCCCGACCGAATCCCAGTCATGGGCCAGGCCCGGCGGGTAGGCCTCGTCCAGTGCGGCGATCACCTCGGCCAGTCGCACACTCATCGCAGCCCCTCGGCTACCGCCGCCACCAGGGCCGGCCATTCCGGGCGCACCGCGGCCCGCAGATACCCCGGTGCCAATCCCACGAAGGTATCGCAGCGGCGCACCGCGATACCGGCACTGCTGAGATGTTTGCGCATCAGGACGGCGTCGGGGACCGCGAACAGGACGAACGGCGCCGCGCCGGCGACCACCTCCAGGCCCAGCCCGGCCAGCGCGGCGGCCATCTCGGCCCGCAGCACCGACAACCGGCGGGCACCCGCGGCGGCCTCGGCGAGCGCGCCGGGCGCGCAGCAGGCGGTGATGGCCTCCAGTTGCAACGTGCCCAGCGGCCAGTGCGGCCGGCGGGCGGCCAGCCGGGCCAGCACCGCCGGATCGCCCAGCGCGTAGCCGACCCGCAGTCCGGCCAGCGCCCAGGTTTTGGTCAGGCTGCGCAGTACCAGCACGTCGAGCAGCCCCAGCGCGGCCACCGACTCGGGCTCACCGGGCACCGCGTCGGCGAACGCCTCGTCGACCACGATCAGCCGGCCCGGCCGGCGCAATCCGAGCACCTCCTCCCGCGGGTGCAGCACCCCGGTCGGGTTCGTCGGGTTGCCGAGCACCACCAGGTCGGCGGACTCCGGAACGCGGGCGTCGGCGAGCCGGAACGGCGCGGACAGCACCACCTGCTCGAACCGCACCCCCGCGGCGGCCAGCACGGCCTCCGGTTCGGTGAAGGACGGCGCGATCAGCGCGGCCAGTCGCGGTTGCAGCGCCGGAAGCAGAGCGAAGCCCTCGGAACCGCCCGCCAGCAGCAGCACATTGTCCGCACCGACTCCGTGACGGCGCGCCACCGCGGCGACCGCGGCCTCGTGGTCGCCCGCCCGGGGGTCGCCGGCAAGATCGGCCAGTCTGTCGGACAGCCGGCGCAACAACCATCCGGGCGGCGCGGCGTGCCGGACGTTGACCGCGAAATCGAGCATCCCCGGGGCGACGGCCTCATCCCCGTGATAGCGCGCGGCCGGTCTCGGGGTCGACCCGTGGGCCTGCTCACTCACCCGTCAAACAGTAGTGCGCGACAATGGTCGGGTGACGCTCAGCGCCGGGGACACCCGCCCGCAGTTGGTGATCTTCGATCTCGACGGCACGCTCACCGATTCGGCCGCCGGCATCGTGGCCAGTTTCCGCCATGCCCTGGCCGAGGTCGGCGCCGATATCCCCGATGGCGACCTGGCCGGCCGCCTCGTCGGGCCGCCCATGCACCTGACGATGGCCGAACTGGGACTCGGCGACCGGATCGACGAGGCCGTCGCCGCCTACCGAGCCGACTACACCCGCCGGGGCTGGGCGATGAACACCGTCTACGACGGTGTCCCCGATCTGCTGGACGACCTGCGCACCGCGGGAGTCCGCCTGGCTGTGGCCACCTCGAAGGTGGAACCGACCGCGTTGCGCATCCTCGAGCACTTCGGCATCGCCGGTCATTTCGACGTGATCGCCGGGGCGAGCCCCGACGGGTCCCGCGCCGCCAAGGCCGAGGTGCTGGCCCACGCGCTGGAACAACTGCATCCCCTGCCCGAACGGGTGCTGATGGTGGGCGATCGTGCGCACGACGTGCAGGGGGCCGCCGAGCACGGTATCGACACCGTGGTGGTGGCCTGGGGATACGGCGGAGCGGACTTCGGCGAACCGCTCGCCGCCGAGCCCGTCCACGTGGCCACGATGGCCGAACTGCGGGAGGTGCTCGGTGTCTGAGGTGCACGTGACCTTCGTGTGTTCGGGCAACATCTGCCGCTCGCCGATGGCCGAGAAGATGTTCGCCCACCAGATCAGCCGGCGCGGGCTCGCCGAGGCGGTCCGGGTGACCAGCGCCGGCACCGGAGGCTGGCACGCCGGCGACGGCGCCGATCCGCGGGCGGTGCGGGTGCTCGCCGAGCGCGGATACCCCACCGACCACCGCGCCGCGCAAGTCAATGACGACCATCTGTCCGCCGACCTGGTGGTGGCATTGGGCCGCAACCATGTCCGGCTGTTGACCGACTACGGGGTGCCACCCGAGCGCCTGCGCATGCTGCGATCCTTCGACCCCAGGTCCGGTGCCCACACCCCCGATGTCGACGATCCCTACTACGGCGGTCATGACGACTTCGTGGCGACGTTCGAGGTGATCGAGGTGGCACTGCCCGGTCTGCACACCTGGGTCGACGAGAGGCTGGGCTGATGCGACGACTGGCGTTCCTGCTGCGACCGGGGTGGATCGCGCTCGCACTGGTGGTCGCGGCCTTCACCTACCTCGCCCTGACGGTGCTGGCGCCCTGGCAACTGGGCAAGAACACCCGCACGTCCAAGGAGAATCAGCAGATCGAGGCGTCCCTGTCGGCCGCCCCGGTGCCGGTGACATCGTTTCTGCCCCAACAGGATTCGGCCGCCCCGGAGGCGCAGTGGCGTAAGGTCACCGCCACCGGAGAGTATCTCGGCGACCGCGAGGTGCTGGCCCGGTTGCGCTTCATCGGGGGCAAACCGGCCTACGAGGTGCTCACCGCGTTCGCCGTCGAGGGCGGGCCCACCGTCCTGGTCAACCGCGGCTACGTCCACCCCGAACAGGGCACCGCGGTACCCCCGATCGCCGCCCCGCCGAGCGGGCCGGTGACGATCATCGGCCGGCTGCGGGACTCCCAGACCGCACCCGCCGACGACAAGCAGCCGTTCACCGAGGACGGATTCCTGCAGGTGTACGCCATCGACACCGACCAGATCTCCGCACTGACCGGGACCCCGCTGGCCGGCTCCTACCTGCAACTCACCGACGACCAGCCGGGTGTGCTGGGCGCGCTACCGCTCCCCCAACTCGACGCCGGGCCATTCCTGTCCTACGGGATCCAGTGGATCGCCTTCGGCATCGTCGCGCCGCTGGGTCTGGGGTACTTCCTGCACTCCGAGCTGAAGGTTCGGCGTCGCGAAGCGGCGGCCAAGGCCGCGGCGGCGGCCGCGGCGGCGCCACTCACCGTCGAGGAGAAACTCGACGACCGGTACGGCCGGCGCCGCTGAGCCCGACCGCCACGAGGGCCGACACCAGGGCCGCCGCAGTCTGGACCAAGCGCGACAACCGCACCGCCCGTCGGAGGTCCTCGACCCCCGGCGCCGGACCGTCGCCCAGAGTCG
This sequence comes from Actinomycetota bacterium, assembly GCA_005787665.1. Next base: position 4,270 of record SYAB01000414.1, on the reverse strand, counting down.
GCCGGATCTCCAACTGATGGCGGTACTGGGTGGGCCCGCCCAGACGCACGCCGAGTGCACCGGCGAACGCGGCCTCGACCACCCCGGCGTTGGGGCTCGGATGCCGTGCCGCGTCGCGCCGCCAGGCCCGTGCCGCACCCGCCGGCGATCCGCCCAGCGCCGCCGCGCACACCAGCACCAGAGCCCCGGTCAGCCGGGCCGGGACATAGTTGGCGAGGTCGTCGAGCCGCGCTGCGGCCCCGCCGAACTGGGTGTAGCGCGCCGAGCGGTGCCCGATCATGGCGTCGAGGGTGTTGATCCCCCGGTAGGTCAGCACGCCGGGCACACCCGCCAGCGCGGCCCACAACAGCGGCGCAACATGGGCGTCGGAGGTGTTCTCCGCCACCGACTCGCACGCCGCCCGAACCAGTCCCGCGGCGTCCAGGGCCGAGGGGTCCCGACCGCATAACGCGGGCAGCACCGCCCGGGCACCGTCGAGGTCCCCGGCGGCGAGCCGGTCGGCCATCGCCCAACCGGTCCGGGCCAGCGTCGTCCCGCCGAGAGCCACCCAGGTCGCCGCGGCCGTCAGCACGCCCAGCGCGGGGCCGCCGCGGGCACGGCGCTGGGCCAGGACGCTGACCCCGGCCAGCCCGCCCACCAGGACGAGGGTGTGCGCCGCCCCCGCACCGCGGCTGTCCCGGTAGGTCCGCCGCTCCAGAGCCGTTGCACACCAGCCGAACCCGGCCACCGGATGGCCGCGACGCGGATCGGCCCACACCCGGTCGGCGAGGTGACCGGTGAGAACTCCAGCCGCTGCCCACCCTCTGAGCTCAGCCATCGGGGCAGCCTTTCACATGCGTCGGCGGTCGGCGGTGGACGGTCCAAACGTGTCGGTGGGGCCACGGGGCTGGGCTAGGGTCTCCGACCATGGACACGGTGCTGATCTTCGGACACAAGAACCCCGACACCGACTCCATCTGTTCGGCGCTGGCCTACGCCGACCTGAAGGCCAAGATCGGAGCCGACGTCGAGGCGGTCCGACTCGGATCGGTCAGTGCCGAGACGCAGTTCGCCCTCGACGCCTTCGCGGCCTCGGCCCCACGGCTGGTCGAATCGGTCTCCGCCGAGGCCTCGCACGTCATCCTGGTCGACCACAACGAGCGCCAGCAGAGTGCGACCGACATCGCCGAAGTGACCATCACCGAGGTCATCGACCATCACCGCATCGCCAACTTCCAGACCGCGGGCCCGCTCTATTACCGTGCCGAGCCGGTCGGTTGCACCGCGACGATCGTGCGGAAGATGTTCGCGGAGAACGGGGTCGCGGTCAGTCCGCAGACCGCCGGGTTGATGCTGTCGGCGATCATCTCCGACACACTGCTGCTGAGGTCACCCACCTGCACACCCGAGGACGTCGCGGCCGCGAACGAACTCGCCGGGATCGCCGGGGTGGACCTGGCGGCGTACGGGCTGGACATGCTCCGGGCTGGGGCGAGTCTGGCCGAGAAGTCGGTCGCGCAGCTGATCTCCACGGACTCCAAGGAATTTCAGCTCGGCGGGGCCAGCGTGGAAGTCGCCCAAGTCAACGCCATTGATCTCGACGAGGTGCTCTCCCGCCAGCCGGAGGTGGAAGCGGCGCTCGGCGAGGTCGTCGCCGCCAAGAATCTCGACCTGTTCCTGTTCGTGGTGACCGACATCCTCAACGGCGACTCGGTAGCCGTCGCCATGGGCCCGAGGGCCTCGGCGGTCGAGTCGGCCTTCGGCGTGACGCTGGTGGACAACCGCGCACACCTGGCGGGCGTGGTGTCGCGCAAGGCACAGATCGTGCCAGCACTGACACGCGCGTTCGCCGCCGACTGAGTGGGCGCGGAGGGTTTCGAACCCCCGACCGCTGGTGTGTAAAACCAGAGCTCTACCACTGAGCTACACGCCCGTCGCGGGGCAGGTTACCCGCCGCGTGCGGGGCTTAGGAAATTGCGCCTCAGGATGCCACCGAGGACAGCGCCTCGGTCCACACCTTCTGGTCGCGGGGCTCACCGGGCTGTTTGCACTCGGCGAACCGCACCACACCGGAGCGGTCGATGACGAAGGTTCCCCGGTTGGAAAACCCGGCATCGGAGTTGAACACCCCGTAGGCCTGCGCCACCTCGCCGTGCGGCCAGAAGTCCGAGAGCACCGGAAAGGTGAACCCGCTCTCGGTGGCCCAGATCTTGTGCGTCGGCGGCGGTCCGACAGACACCGCCAGGGTGGCCGTGTCGTCGTTGTCATAGGCCGGCAGGTTGTCCCGCACCTCGTCGAGTTCGCCCTGGCAGATCCCGGTGAACGCCAGCGGGAAGAACACCAGCAGCACGTTCTTGCGACCCCGGAAGTCACTGAGCGTCACCGGTTGGCTGTTCTGGTCCTTGAGGGTGAAGTCGGGCGCCTCGGCCCCGATCGCCACGGTCATGAATGCCTCCCGGCGGCCTTGGATTTCGGTTGCACCAGCCGGCTGCCGATCCAGTCGCCCAGTTTGGCCGAGGACGTCTGCATCAGGCCGGCCGTGGGCGCGGCCTCGGCGATATCGGCCGGCAGCACATGTCCCGATTTACCGGTCTTGGGGGTCAGGACCCAGATGATGCCGTCCTCGGCGAGCGGGGCGATGGCGTCCATCAAGCGGTCCACCAGATCCCCGTCGCCGTCCCTCCACCACAGCAACACCACGTCGATGACCTCGTCGGCGTCCTCGTCGAGAAGGTCGCTGCCGCAGGCCTCTTCGACATCGGCGCGAATATCGTCGTCGGAGTCGTCATCCCAGCCCAACTCCTGGACGATCTGATCGTGGTGGATGTCCAGCCTCTGGGCGTAACTCCGCCCGCCGTCACCCGCGGCGACCACCGTCGCAGACCTCCTCCTGTGTCGACCGCCAATCGTGCGCCTATCGTCGCACGGCGGGCTCCGGTCGTTGTCCTTGCGGTCGAATTATCGGTACGCGGCGTCGCAGAGGTCCAGGGCGCTGGCCCTGGCGTCGTTGAGATCGCTGATGATCGAGTTGAACTCCTCCGGCGGAGCCTGGGTGACGATGGCCTCGGAGGTGACCGAGGCGCCGTCGACCCAGGCCATCAATGCATCCTTGAGCTCAACGGGGATGGTGTCGCCGATACTGCTCTCCACCGCGTCCGCGCTCTGGTCGAGCGCATCGACGGCCGGGCCCTCGGTGGTCGCGACGTCGCCGCCCTCCTCGTTGAACGCGTCGACGTAGGCGTTGACCGCGTCGATTGCGTCGGCACTGGTGATCGACAACGTCTCACAGCTGGAACGGATGGCCTCGGTGGTCATCTCGGCCTGCCGTTCGCTCTCCCGCGCGCTGGAACTGGCCGCGGCCGCCGAGGACGACAGCGATACCGAGGTGCGGTAGGCCGGCGCGTCGCCGGCATTGACGGTGGCGCCGCCACCGGTGACGGTGGTGCAGCCCCCTACCGCCAGTGACACCGCCGCCGCACCGGCGAACAGCAGTCCGGCGATGCGCACCCCGCGCGCAGTTCCGCTTTGCACAGACGCAGACGTTACCGGGTGGTCGCCCCGTTCGGCGGGCAGCGCGAACTCCGCGTCGAACACGGCGTCTGTGCGGCACGATAGATCTGGTACCGGAGAAGCACCCCTGCCCCCAGCGACCGAGGAGCGGAATTGACCACCCAGTTCGCACGTGACGACCGGCCGCAGAGCTCCATCAGCTCCGCCGAATCCGACCGGGTCCGGGTGATCCGGGACGGCGTCGCGTCGTATCTGCCCGATATCGACCCCGACGAGACGTCGGAGTGGCTCGAGTCGTTCGACGACCTGCTGACCCGGTCCGGGCCGGCCCGCGCCCGGTATCTGATGCTGCGCCTGCTCGAGCGCGCCGGGGAGCAGCGGGTGGCGATCCCGGCACTGACCTCGACGGACTATGTCAACACCATCCCCACCGAACTGGAGCCGTGGTTCCCCGGCGATGAGGAGGTGGAGCGCCGCTACCGCCGCTGGATTCGGTGGAACGCCGCGATCATGGTCCACCGCGCTCAACGTCCGGGGGTGGGGGTGGGTGGACACATCTCGACCTACGCCTCCTCGGCCGCGCTCTACGAGGTGGGTTTCAATCACTTCTTCCGCGGCAAGGCCCACCCCGGGGGCGGGGATCAGATCTTCATCCAGGGGCACGCCTCCCCCGGTATCTATGCCCGCGCCTTCCTGGAGGGCCGGCTCACCGCCGACCGGCTCGACGGCTTCCGACAGGAGCACAGTCATCCCGGTGGCGGCCTGCCGTCCTACCCGCACC
>SYAB01000413.1 GCA_005787665.1 Actinomycetota bacterium | reverse complement strand
GTGATCGTCGAGAGCGGACCGCCCCGTGAGGTGCTGGGCAACCCGCAGCACGAGCGCACCAAGGCGTTCCTGTCGAAGGTGATGTAGGCGGCGGCTCAGGACGCGGGGGTTTGGGCGCCGCGAGTGCCCGCCACGTCCGCCGTCTCGCGAAGGACGCCCGGGGCGGCCGGCTTTCGGCCTATCAGGAACCAGGTGCGCATCACACCCTTGCCCTTGATCTCCACGTCGCCACGCTCCTCGAGGATGAACCCGTCCCGAAGGCGCTCGAAAACGCTGTCCGGCACCTGGATTCGGCCCACGACGCCGGTCGACTCCATTCGTGAGGCGACGTTGACGGCGTCGCCCCAGACGTCGTAGAAGAACTTGCGGGCACCGACCACGCCCGCCACCACCGGTCCGTCGGCGATGCCCATCCGCAGCGGCACCGGATTGCCGCGGGGGTCGCGAAGGTCGGCGACCGCCCGCGACATGTCCAGAGCCAGCCCGGCGATGGCCTCGACATGATCGTTGCGGGGGGTCGGCACGCCACTGACGACCATGTAGGCATCGCCGGTGGTCTTGATCTTCTCCAGGCCGTGCCGGTCCACCAAGCGGTCGAAGGTCGTGTAGAGCCGGTCGAGAAACCGGACGAGTTCGGTGGGCGGGATCTCGCTGGCCTGCTCGGTGAACCCGGCGATGTCGGCGAACAGGATCGAGGCGTCGTCGTAGCGGTCGGCGATCACCCCGTGCGCGGGGTCCTTGAGTTTCGCGGCGACCTGGGCGGGCAGGATGTTGGCCAGCAGCGCCTCTGAACGGTCGTACTCCACCTCCATCGCGGCTTCGGCGCGGGAGGTCTCCCGCAGCGCGTACCAGACGGTGGCGAAGATCATCAGGCACGCGCCGGCGGTGGCGAACACGAAACCGGCTTCCAGGGCCCAGCGCGGCTGGATGCCGGTGTCCTGGGGGACCAGGAACTGCATTGCGATGACCAGGGCGGCGCCGATGGACACCACCGCCGCCGCCATCACCACATGGTTCATGCCCAGGACCAGCACGGCCAGCGACGCCGAGACGAGGTAGTAGAACTGCACGCCCGAGTCGGTGCCGATCTGGGAGCCGACGAACGTCAGCGAGCAGTACGCCACCACCACGAAGACCAGCGCGGCGATGATGTTGCCGAACCGGTGCAGCCAGGGAATCGCCAGGAAGATCGCCGCGGTGGCCAGGTTGATCAGGCCGATGTACATCACGCCCTGCCCGGTGATGGTCTGCAGGACCCCCAGCACACCGGTGACGAAGGCGGCGATCCAGGCGGCGATGTTGAGCACCCGCTGTGGGCGGGTGACGGAGTCGGCCCAGTGCTGATTGCGGGCCGGTGGACGTCGCTGCATCCGCTCGCAGTCCGCTCGCCGGAACCTGGGCTCCGGCAGAATCCGTCCAGCGCATCTCCGCTCGGACCTCACGGGAAAAGCCTAGCCGCGCGGAGGGCCGAAAGCTCGGCCACGGTCAGATCAGGCGCGCACACTCATGGGGGTGAGCGCATCCGAGGTGAGCGTCAGCATCGTGATCGCCGCACCACCCGAGCGGGTGTGGCAGGTGGTCAGCGACATCGCTGTGATGCCGCGGCTCAGCTCGGAACTGCAGAGCGTCGAATGGGTCGACGGGTTTACCGAACCCGCACTCGGCGCGCGGTTCCAGGGAGTCAACCGGCACCCGGCGATCGGACAGTGGACGACCCGATCGCAGATCGTCGTCTTCGATCCGCCGCGACGCTTCGGCTGGGCTGTCGGAGATCCGGATCTGCCGGCGGCGAGGTGGACCTTCGCGTTGAGTCCGGCACCCACGGGTACAGCGTTGGAGTACACCGCCTCCATCGGACCCGGCCCGTCGGGAGTCACCATGCTGATCGAGCGCCAACCGCGAGCTGCCGATCGGATCATCCAGAGTCGGCTCGAGCAGTTCAGCGCCGCAATGCGCGCCACGCTCGACGGAATCCGCGAACTGGTCGAGGTCACTCCCGGAGGCGGGAGTCGTCAGAACCTCGTATCGGAAAGATAACTCTGTGATAACTGGGGTGTCGCTAGACCGCCGACGCCAAGGGTGTGATAAAGCATGCAGACGCATATGGCAGTCGGTCCGGGCATCGTTGACGTGGTCCACGACGCGCTGGACTCCGTTTGGTACCTGCATCAGCACGTGCCAAGCCGGGTGCGGGTCGAGGTGGAGATCGCGGCGATCGAGATTGCGGCCAATATCGTCGAGCACAGCGGCGCCGCTGCGGTGCAGATGGATATTGAGGTTTTCTGCACCCAGGTCCGTGTCGAATTCACCGATAACGGGCGGCCCGCGGCGGTCGATCCGCTGACCGCCACGATGCCGGAAGAGATGGCGGAGCGGGGGCGAGGACTCGCGATGGCCCGCAAAGCCGTCCGCGTGCTGTCTTACTGCCGCGACGCGACGGGCAATCACTGGAGACTTGAGAGCAACGCGTTCCCGGGCGACGGAAGTCCCTGCTGCGGCGAGTATTCCGAGGCACTCCTTCGGCAGGTTGCCGACGACCGGCACATCGCCACGGCAAGGTAGGGAGTGCCTCGGCACTGCTAGGTTGGCGCCGATGCTCGCCGCCCTTCGCCTCAGGGAGATGTAGTGCTGGATCCCCACGAGTTGTTCCGTGCCGTCGTCACGCTGAATGCGCTTTTCGCGTCGATGGCCTGGTGTCTGGCTCGACCCAACCGGGTGTCCATGTCGGCGGTCCTGGTGTTCGCCTTACTGTGGCCGTTCGTGGACCGGCCGTTGACCGGATGGCTGCTGCTGGTCCTCACGGAGCAGAACGGG